>CANIEM010000010.1 GCA_947466515.1 Verrucomicrobia subdivision 6 bacterium
AATCAATTTATCTCGTTCTCCTAGAGCAATTATTTTACGAAGCCCCTTGCATGAAATACCTATTTATTCGAATTAAAGGCCATTAAATAGGCATTAAAGACCCATTTAATAGGCCTTTATTTAAATTTCCCGGTCAATTCCCGGTCGGGTTCCCGGTCAATTCTCGGTAAAATCACGGTCGGAGTCTCGGTCTGGAATGATTTATTCTAGCCCGAATCAGCGCTTCTACCCTTGAAACAGTGCCTACAACCCCTCTGGAAAGGGTCTCAGGGGCTGATATTTGCGTGCGAAAGGGCAAACAGAGGCCAGAAAAGGGTTTTCGGTTCGTGGCAAGCTGCCGAGAACAAAGAATGGGGGGGCAGGACGCCTAGTCGAAGCGTGGTAATTGTCCTAGAGACTCAGAGAAGATTTGGCATGATTGCATAAGGACTTATGGATTTAGCCGCTTACCTTAAATACTGCCTCGGCTATGTAAAAATGAGTCGTGGGGCAGGAATGCTGGGGAACGACAAGAAAGCCCAAGAGTTAGACAAAACCCGACTCAATCTTGTGGCACTCCTTAATCTTGATCAGGACGGCTTTAGCCCTGAACCGATTCAATTGCCCTTGTTCGAATCCTTGAATCCCAAGGACGTTACCGAGGAGCAAAAGAGTGCCTACAAAGAGGAACGTGATATTGCCCGGAATCTCGAAGATCTAAGTGCGGAC
This sequence comes from Verrucomicrobia subdivision 6 bacterium, assembly GCA_947466515.1. Lineage (GTDB taxonomy): Bacteria > Verrucomicrobiota > Verrucomicrobiia > Methylacidiphilales > Verrucolacustridaceae > Verrucolacustris. The sequence goes on from CANIEM010000010.1 coordinate 709, forward strand.
GCACGAAATAATCCATTTACCAAGCAACTAAGCCTTCGCTTCGGATATTTCAAAATCTCTCTCCCCAAGAATCCTGAGACCAATGATTCCGAAGAGACCATCGATACCGCCCCTGAGCCTCTCGTAGAAGGGAAAGAAGGGGAGCTACCGCTCTTTTCGAAATCGAAACCTCGCAGCAGAAGTGCGGATAACGCTGAGATGAGCGAAATGGAGTTTCCTCTTTTCTCAGTTCAGATCCAAGTAGAGCGCACAAAATCTAAATTTGAGGTCACGGTTACGGATCCATCGATTGAAGTCCATCTCGGGGAACTTGAGCAGGTCCTGGAACCCAACAGCTACAGCGCTCTAGCTCAAAAGATGGGGGAGTACGAAACTGCTGGATCTTTTTCTCTCCCCCAGCCCGATATGGGGCAACTGCTCTCCTTTTGGGGTGAGGTGCGCTCTGTCTTGTCTCTTTCCCGCGCTCAATTCGACTCTGACTCCTTTCAACTCGAACGAATTAAACTAAGCCTCAATCCGCGCTCGAACTACTTTCTTTCAGACGACCTTCGCAAGCTGACCCTTTTAGATTCCTCTCAACTTGAAGGCACGGCCCTCAGCGCATGGACCTCCGACGAAGAGATGTTGATCCCCACAGAAGAGCCCTCTGAGCCCGAACTGTTTTTCCCTTTTCCATACGACAAGTATCAGGCGCGCATCCTTCGGCTCCTCGCTAATCGTGCGGGCGTCGTCCAAGGGCCCCCAGGCACAGGAAAATCGCAGAGTATCTGTAATATTATCTGTCACTTAGCCTCCCAAGGAAAAACTGTTCTTTTCGTGAGTCAAAAACCTCAAGCACTGAAAGTCGTCAAAGATCGATTGAAGTCACTGGGCATAAAAAATCTCTTTGGGTATATCCCTAATCCTTCTTCGGAAATTCTGACGGAGGAAGATGAGTTGGATGGGGCAGGACCAGCCCTTGCCCGAGTTGCCACAGCGGCCTCCGTCATGGAGCAAACGGCGGGCCGAGATATCGATCCTGCCGCGGTGGTCAACGAAAGGGACGAGGCGAGAAAATTCCTGCAGGCTGATTTAGATAGAGAGCGGGAATACTGCGTTCTCTTGGCCGAATTTGAGGGACTTGCGGCACAGAAGATGGAGATAGAAGATCCTGCTCTCTTTCTCTCAGCTTCCGTGGAATCGGTCGAAGCGGTGCGCGAAGCACGAAAACGGGCTGCCACGCTATCCAGTAAGGCCATCACGCTCGCGACTTGTGAAAACTACTCCTCATTCGATCCATCCTTTCGTGGTCTATCGTGGCCGCCCGATCAGGCAAGTAGTGCCTTGGAGGCAATTCGAGCAGACTGGATGGCCTCTGGCCCCAAAGGGCAGAACCCAGGGAAAATGGCCCTTTGGTGGAACGATCGTCAGTGTCGCCGACGACAATCATCCTCTTGGTCCAAACTTCCCGCTGAGCTTGTCGCCTATCTGGAAACTCTGCTCACAAGATCGGAACCCAGAACCGTTGTAGCCGGATACCTCTTATCATTGCGGGACTACGCCATTGCCAAAGAGTGCCAACGCGAGGCTGCGGATGCAGAAGGCCAGGCCATTGGATTGCTTCGTGCTCTTGGACTTTCTGAGGAGTCTTTTCTAGGAATGGAATCTCGTGTTAAGGAGGGGCAGAAGACCGAGGAGATTATTTCTTCCAATCAGCGGCTACTGCAGTTGGAAAGCACTATCGCAGATAATTTGACGTCCAAAATCGATGCCGGTCCGGCTCGTGAAGTGTTGAAGACTTGCTCCGAGAAACGGGCCGTGGCCATTTCGACCTGCCTAGGCAATCGTTTGAACGAACGCATCGTGCAAGCTCTACGCGGGGGTAGGCAAGTACGCGCGATTATCGCCCAGTTCGGCAAGGCTTTTGGGAAATCCAAACGAGCCTTTCGTACCTTCGACCGTCTACGCCGAGAGGTAGAGCAGTATAAGGTTATGCTCAACCTTCTCCCCGTTTGGATTATGGAGTTAGAGGATGCCAGCCGACTCCTCCCCCTCGAGCCCCACCTTTTCGACTACGTGATTTTAGATGAGGCCAGCCAATGCAATGTCGCCTACGCGATGCCCAGCATGTTCCGAGCTGAGAAAGCTCTGTTCTTTGGCGACTCCTTGCAAATGAGGGACAGCACCACCCTTTTCCGCCGGAATCGCTCGTTTGAAGATTTGGCGAATTTGTTTCAAGTGCCTGATCCTCTAAGAATCAAAGCTTCAGAAGGGGAAATCCAATCTGTCCTTGATATTGCAGAGCAGAGGGGACTGCCGATGACCGCCCTACAGTATCACTACCGGTCTCCCGCGGAATTGATTGGTTTTTCGAACGATAACTTTTACAAACCCCGCGGCCGACCACTCTTCCCGCTACGCCACACCTACACTACTTTTCAGGACACCCGTCGAATTATGCTCGTTCACAAGGTGGAGCAGGGGGGGGAGGATCAAGGGGAAAAATCCCTTAGGGAAAATGTGGCCGAGGCTCGATTTATTGTAGATCTGGTTAAAACAATTCGGCGGGATCCCAAGCTGGCCCAGCTCTCCATTGGGGTCCTTTCATTCTTTAATGATCAGGCTCGGTTAATGCGCAAAGCTTTGGAAGATGCAGGAGAAAAGGTGGACGGGCAAAATCTCAAGGTTGCCGTGATTGAAGGGATTCAAGGAGACGAGAAGGACATTATTATTTATTCCTGCGTTATCCGGACACCGCAGGAGAAACGCCAATACCAGCCCTTAACTGGTGAGGGAGGGGATTTGAGAGCAGCTGCCTCCGCAGGCAGGGTTAATGTGGCCTTCTCCCGCGCTCGTTTGCAGGCGCACTGTGTTACATCTATGGAGCTGTCGGCTTTCCCAGAAGGTATTTGGTTGGGAAAATATTTGAATTACGCCGACAAGTACGGCCAACCCGCAGCTGTCCGAGAAGGACTCCAGCCCTTCGACTCGATATTTGAGGAGCAGTTCTATGCTGCCGCGGTGGGCGTGCTTGGACCTGAATTTGTTGTCCGGAATCAAGTGCCTAGCTGCGGGTTTAAGTTGGATTTCGTGATCTCTTCCTTGGCCACGGGTAGGGCCTTGGCCATCGAGTGCGATGGACCGATGCACTTCCAGGATGAAGGTGAAACCCTCTACGTTGCCAGTGATATGGAGAGGCAAGATGTACTGGAGCGGGCTGGTTGGGAATTCTACCGTCTACGATATTCAGACTGGCTGGTGCAGCGGGATAATCCACAGGGCATTATGAACGAGATTCGCAACGCTCTTACTACCTAGTTCCCTAGCCCTGTATTTGTCCTAGGGGGCGGGTAAGATGTTCGTTAAACGATGGGGTCTGCCTACAGCTACAAATGCACGAATTCCGAGTGTGGTTACGAAAACACAATCTCGGGAGGGAAGGACTGTGGATTTTGCGGAGTGGTCGAGTCGATGGTGTGCCTGGACTGCAAGGAGTTGATGAATGTGCTGACGGCGCCTGCACCGGATCTAAAACCCATCAAGCCGAGGTGCGATGAGTGCAAAGGGCAAAACCTGAAGAAATTCTATCCCGGCAGGACTGGTTGTCCCAAGTGCAGATCGAAAATGAAGCAAGATCCTGATTCTATGGTTATGTGGGACTAATCATGAGCCAACTCATTAGCCGTTCAGTAGGTGGCTCGGGGGGCAGAACGCTGCCTCCAGAAGAGCAGGGTGGTGATGAAGGAGGCGACTGGAGCGGAGGGGAGAAGGTTTTCTTTGATGATGGGCAGGTGAGGGTGACGGAGTCGTTGGTGACGATTGGGCATCCATGGAACAAGGCGTTTGCAGTTCGGGAAATCACCTCAGTGACGTATGGGAAAAATAAGTCGAACGATCTGGGTGCTTCACTTTTGCGAACAGTGGGTTGGTTAGCGTTGGGATTTGGGCTTCTGATGGGCTTAGGTGGATTTATCCCTGGACTGGTCTTCGGACTTTTTGTGGGAGTAGGCCTGCTCTTCGGAAGTCGTTTAAAAAATGCGGCCTATAGCGTGACGCTCAGCACCGGCGGCTTTTGGCAGACGGAGTACCTGAGCAGTAAGTCGCTGAAATGGTGTGAAGCCGTGGCTTTGGCTGTTCAGCAGGCGATTGCTTACAAGCCGGAACCGCCTTCGAACGATGGGGGGCAGTTTATCCCAGCTCCGCAAAGTAGGCTGAGGAATTAGTGCAAAGAATCTTTGGGGTAACCCCGTAATTGTCCTAGGGGGGATGGGATGATTTTGCGTATGAATCAAAATAATGAATTCAAAAAGCGTGCAGGTGGAAGCAGGAACAGTGAGGTGCAGATGAGAAAGGCGCTTCACGACATTATTCGGCTGGTGGAAGGCTGGGTCGATTCGGATGCAAGTAAGGCCGAGGCCACGATGCTTAAGATTCTGAATACGGCGCTGGAGGTTGTATGAGGGAGATGAAGGGATTAAGGGGTTATGGGATTAAGGGGTTAAGGAAAACGATTTTGAATGCTGGATTCTTAATTCTTGATTGGAGAGGTGATTGCTCACGCCAAGGACGCCAAGGTCGGAAAGCCCCGACGCGGGTCGGGGCGCAGACGCGGGGGTTATGGGATTAAGGCATGATAGGTTAAGGAATTAGCGGTCTAGCTTCCGAAAGGGAATTTCGGCATAAATGAGTTGTATGTTCGAACAAGCTTTTAAGAACATTGATGATGTCCTCTGGAAGGATGCTGGCTGTACCAGTGAGCTCGATTACACGGAGCAGACCTCCTGGCTTCTGTTCCTCAAGTATTTGGACGGGCTTGAGCACGAAAAGTCACTGGCCGCAAAGTTAGCAGGAAAATCCCATTCCCATATTCTCGACAAAGCCTACCGCTGGGAAGTCTGGGCCGCGCCCAAAGGCGAAGATGGCAAGATCGATCACAACGTCGCGCTGACAGGGGATGACCTGGTCACTTTTGTTAACACCAAGCTCTTCCCCTACCTGCATGGCTTTAAGCAGAAGGCCACAGGCCCGAACACGATCGAATACAAGATCGGCGAAATATTCGGCGAGATTAGGAACCGTATCCAGAGTGGCTACACCTTGCGCGATGTCGTCGACCACGTTGACGAGCTCCGCTTCCAGTCCCAAAACGAGAAGCACGAACTCTCCCACCTTTATGAGACCAAGATCAAAAACATGGGCAACGCCGGGAAGAATGGTGGTGAGTATTACACGCCGCGCCCGCTCATCCGTGCCATCGTCGCTGTCACGGCTCCAAAACTCGGTGAGACCATCTGCGACCCCGCCGTAGGCTCTGCTGGATTCCTCTGCGAAACCTTCGAATACCTTCGGGCCCAGAACCCCAAGCGCACCGTTACCCAGGACCGCACCCTGCAAGAGCGCACTTTCTACGGAAAGGAAAAGAAGTCCCTCGCCTACGTCATCGCGATCATGAACATGATTTTGCACGGTATCGAGGCGCCAAACATCATCCACACCAATACCCTTACCGAGAACCTGGCCGACGTGCAGGAAAAAGACCGCTTCGACATCATCGTCGCCAATCCGCCTTTCGGCGGCAAAGAGCGCAGGGAGGTACAGCAAAACTTCCCCATCCGCACCGGTGAGACCGCATTCCTCTTCCTTCAGCACTTCATCAAAATCCTCAAGGCCGGTGGCCGTGCTGGCATCGTCATCAAGAACACCTTTCTCTCCAACACCGACAACGCCTCCGTCAGTCTGCGCCAGAAACTCATCGGGGAGTGCAACCTCCACACCGTGCTCGACTGCCCCGGCGGCACGTTTATCGGCGCGGGCGTGAAGACCGTCGTGCTCTTCTTTGAGAAAGGCACGAAGACGCGCAAGGTCTGGTTCTACCAGCTCGACCCCGGTCGCAACATGGGGAAGACCAACCCGCTTAACGACGCCGACCTCGCCGAGTTCATCGAGCTTCAGAAGACCAAAGCCGACTCGCCCAAAAGCTGGAGCGTGGACGTGGCGGCCATCGACCCGAAGACCTTTGATTTGTCCGTGAAGAACCCCAACGGCGGCGAGGAGGTCGCGCACCGAAGCCCGCAGGAAATCATGGACGAAATCGCCACGCTGGACGCCGAGAGCGCGGAAGTGCTGGGCAACATCAAGGCGCTGCTATGAAGAAGGGGTGGCCAACTGTGCCTCTTGGCGAGCTTTGCGACGTGCTCGACAACAAGCGTAAGCCAATCACCAAGCGAGACCGCGAGACCGGAGAATATCCATACTACGGCGCTACTGGGATAAAGGACTATGTGTCAGGATACATTTTCGACGAACCACTGGTGCTCGTTGGCGAAGATGGCGCAAAGTGGGCTTCTGGTGATCAAACGGCGTTCGCTGTCGAAGGTAAGTGTTGGGTTAATAATCATGCCCATGTTCTAAGGCCACATCGCACACGGCTCATCGATAACTGGCTTATACATTTCTTTTTCTACTCCGATTTATCGGAGTTCGTTTCAGGCCTGACCGTCCCCAAGCTCAATCAGGGCAATCTTCGTGAAATCCCAATTCCGCTTCCACCCCTGGCCGAGCAGCAGCGGATCGTCGGACTGCTGGACGAAGCGTTTGATGGCCTCGCCACCGCCAAAGCCAACGCCGAAAAGAACCTCCAAAACTCCCGCGCCCTCTTCGAAAGCCACCTCCAATCCGTCTTCACCCAGCGCGGACCGGGGTGGGTGGAGACGACCATCGGAGAAGTCGCCAACGTATTCGACGGTCCTCATGCAACGCCGAAGACTGTTGATGCAGGTCCGGTATTTCTCGGAATCAGCGCTCTTCAAGATGGCAAGATCAACCTTGGAGAGACACGCCATGTGACTCCTGAAGATTTCCGGCATTGGACGCGTCGCGTTAAACCGCAGGTTGAAGACGTCGTGTTTTCATACGAAACTCGGCTTGGTCAGGCAGCGATTATTCCGCATGGTCTCGAATGTTGTCTTGGCAGGCGCATGGCCCTTGTTCGTCCGAATCGAAAGCGACTCGACCCTCGATTCTTCGTCTATCAATACATCTCTCCACCGTTTCGAGCGTTTCTCGATAGCAAGACAGTTCGAGGTGCGACGGTTGATCGAATCGCGCTCAAAGAATTTCCCTCATTTCCAATCAGCCTTCCGAAGTTGGATGAACAAGAACAGATGGCAGACCAGTTTGAATCCCTCCGCGAAGAAACCCAACGCCTCGCCCGCCTCTACGAGCGGAAGCAAGCCGCGCTGGAGGCGTTGAAGAAGTCGCTGCTGCACCAAGCCTTCACCGGAGAACTCTAATTCATGAAGAACTACTATCGTGTCATGCTAGGGAAAGCTCACTGCTACGCGGAGGAGTGCTTCAACGGTAATTTTATCGGCGTAGGCTTCGGCATTGAGCAAGACCTCACGAACAAGCTGCCGGACGAGTGGCGGGCGTTCAACAAGGAGTTCATCCCTATCTATCTTGCCCTGCGCCCACAAAAAACCAAGATTGGTGCTGGATTGGCATGTGGTGCGCTTTGGACGGTGTGCAAAGGGATTCAGAAAGGCGACACGGTGCTGTGTCCAGTCGGCAAGGGCTTCTATCGTGTGGCCGAGGTCGTCGGCGATTACTACTACGAACCTGGGACCCACCTTTTTCACAGGCGCAAGGTGCGCTGGTTGGATTCCGTTATTTCTCGCTCTGACATGAGCGGAGGGCTGAAAAGCTCCACTGGGGTGCCCCTGACCGTGGTGGGACCGACCGCGATTACAAATTACCGGCAGGAGATTGAGAATCTCATCGGCAATGTGCACTCACCCATGCCGGTTCTACTTGACGGTGCGGAGGTTGAGGATGTGTCGTCTTTCGCCTTGGAAAAGCATTTGGAGGATTTCTTGGTGGAGAACTGGTCACAAACCGAACTGGGCCGCGACTTCGAAATCTACAATGAAGACGGCGAACCTTTCGGCAAACAGTATCCGACCGACACTGGTCCGCTAGACATCTTGGCCATAAGCAAAGATAAGAAGCGACTTTTGGTGGTGGAGTTGAAGAAAGGCCGGGCCAGCGATGCAGTCGTGGGCCAGACGCTCCGATATATGGGCTTCGTGCAGGACGAACTGGCGGAGGAAGGTCAGACGGTGCAGGGCGTGATCATCGCCCATGAGGATGACCAACGAATTCGCCGTGCGCTGAGTATGACGCAGGGGATCACCTTTTATCTCTACCAAGTGAGCTTTAAACTAGTGAAAGCGTGATATGAACGGGCAAGAAACTAAACGCCGCGCTGGAGGGGCTGGAGAAGTTGCTCCTCCACCAAGCCTTAACCGGAGCGCGCTAGCATGAATCCAAAGGATAAGAAGGAACGACGGTGGTTATTCGAGGTAGCGCTGTCGGTGGCCCACGAGCTACGTGCGCGGCGCGTTGGAACCAGCCTTCTAATCCGAAGGCCAACAAGACCTTATAGTACAGGGACGGACGGTTGGGGGGTCGTAATCGGCAGCCTCGGTAAAGGCCGCCCCGGGTTGGAAATATGGTTGGATCGCTTCACTCGTCTTCCAAACCGAAAGTTCTATGCGACCTTTTACAGCAGAAAGGAGCCAGCCATTCGGGCGCTCGCTTTCCGTTCGAAGGCGCTGTGGCCCGTTCGCAAGTTGACTTTTGACGACCTCGCAGATTCTGCCATCGTAAAGATGAAGAAGAAGCTTCATCCGAAAGAGTTCAACGAACCTGTGTTGGAGAATTATCGTAAGAATAGGCGTCACTTCTTCGGCTTCTACGATGGCACCACCGGTTTAGCGGAAAAAGCGGCACAGAGATTTTGCCAAAGCGCAGTCGCATTCTTTCTCGATGTGGCTAACTCACTGCCTGCCTCGAAAGCGAAGATAGCCAAGCGGCAAGTTGACCCTCAAAACGAACCAAAGAAATGGGTAAAGGCGCATCTTGGGCGTGAGCGTAGCCGGCTTCTCGCCCTTGCTTGCAAACGGCGGGATCATTACAAATGCCAAGTTTGTGATATGACCTTTTCAGCGATCTACGGTAAAGATCTTGGCGAAGAGTTTGCCGAGGCCCATCACATTAAGCCGCTGTCTAGGACACCGGTAAACGCTAAAACCAAGTTGGACGACTTGGAGACAGTGTGTTCCAACTGCCACCGGATGTTACACTGCATGGACAACGACCCCAGCGACGTTAAACGTCTTCGCACCCTCGTCAGAAAGTTTCGCAAATGAACACCACCAAGTCCCAAAGCCTCGCCTGCATTTACGAGCGTGAGCACGCCGTGCTGGAGCCGTTGAAAAATTCGCTGCTGCACCAAGCCTTCGCGGGCAACTCATGAACGAAGCCGAAACAAGGGCAGAGCATATCGATCCGGCATTAAAAGCTGCTGGTTGGGGTGTTGTTGAGGGAAGTCGCATACGCCGAGAATATCCAATTGCCCCTGGTCGCATCGAAGCCCACGGGAAGCGTGGCACGCCGCTTAAGGCCGATTACGTTCTAGAATATCGCAACACGAAGCTCGCAGTGGTTGAAGCTAAGGCATGGGATGAGGAAGTGTCTGAAGGTGTTGGACAGGCGAAGCAGTACGCTGCGAAAATGTCGATTCGCTACACCTACGCTACTAATGGTCAGGGGATCTACGGCATCGACATGGGGACGGGGAAGGAGGGTGACCTAGCTGCTTTTCCTACTCCTAATGAACTTTGGAACCAGACCTACGCCGTTCAAAACGAGTGGCGTGATCACTTCGCCACGGTGCCCTTTCATGATAAGGGAGGTACTTTAGGCGACCGTTATTTCAGAGATATCGCCATTGAGCGAGTGCTGGAGGCGATCGCTGTCAAAAAGAAGCGCATACTACTCACCCTAGCGACAGGAACTGGTAAAACCCTGATCGCGTTTCAAATCGCCTGGAAACTATTTCAAAGCCGGTGGAACCTGTCCGGTGAGGCGACACGGAGGCCTAGAATCCTTTTTCTAGCTGATAGAAACATTCTGGCTGATCAGGCATACAACGCTTTTTCATCATTCCCCGAAGATGCTCTCACCCGGATTGATCCGGCCAGCATTCGCAAGAAGGGTGCCGTGCCTAAGAATGCGAATATTTTCTTTACGATCTTCCAGACGTTTATGAGTGGACCGGACGGTACCCCATACTTCGGAGAATACCCGCCGGACTTCTTTGACTTTATCATCATTGATGAGTGCCATCGCGGTGGCGCGAACGATGAAAGCAACTGGCGCGGCATCCTGGACTATTTCGCACCTGCCGTGCAGCTCGGCCTCACTGCCACGCCCAAGCGGAAGGACAACGTGGACACCTATCGTTATTTCGGCGAGCCGGTCTTCATCTACTCGCTCAAAGAGGGCATCAACGACGGTTTCCTCACGCCGTTCCGCGTGAAGCAGATTCAGACGACGATTGATTACTACGTGTGGACGTCGGATGACGCCATCGTGGAAGGCGAGATTGAGTCAGGCAAGATTTACGAGGAATCGGACTTCAACCGCAGCATCGAGATCCCCGCACGCGAAAAAAAGCGGGTGGAAATCTTTCTGTCGCAGATCAACCAGAACGAGAAGACGCTGGTTTTCTGCGCGAACCAAGCACATGCGTTGCTGGTGCGCGATTTCATCAATCAGCTCAAGACGAGCAAAGATGTGAACTACTGCCATCGCGTTACGGCGGATGATGGTGCACGCGGCGAACAGTGGTTGCGGGATTTTCAGGACAACGAGAAATCGATTCCCACGATTCTTACCACTTCGCAGAAACTCTCCACCGGCGTGGACGCTAGGAATATTCGGAACATTGTTCTCATGAGGCCGGTAAACAGCATGATTGAGTTCAAGCAGATTATCGGACGCGGCACGCGCCTGTTTGACGGCAAAGATTATTTCACGATTTATGATTTCGTGAAAGCCCACCTGAATTTCCAAGACCCGGAATGGGATGGGCCGCCGCAGGAAGAAGATCCATGCCCGAAATGTGGCCAGCGTCTGTGTACCTGCGAGGTGAAGCCGCCGAAACCGTGTGAGGTCTGCGGCCAGTCACCGTGCGCGTGTCCCAAAGAGCCTTGCCCGGTCTGCGGGCAGATCAACTGCATTTGCAGCAAGAAGCGTAAGGTGAAGGTAAAACTAGCCGACGGTAAGGAACGCATGATCCAGCATATGATGATGACGACGTTCTGGCATACCGATGGTACGCCGATGTCAGGTCAGGAGTTCTTAAGGAGCCTATATGGTGACCTACCAAAAGATCTCAAGAGTGAGGCGACCTTGAGGAAGATCTGGAGCGTGCCAGAGACACGAAAGAAGCTGTTGGATGGCCTGGCCGAAAAGGGATATGGGGAACAGCAGATGGCGGAGATGCAGAAGCTGATCGATGCAGAGAAGAGCGACTTATTTGATGTGTTGGCACACGTGGCCTTTGCGATGACCCCGATCACAAGAGAGAGACGCGCGGCTCATGCCCAGAGGATGTTGAAGGCGGAGTATGGGGATCCGCAAAGGGCTTTTCTGGATTTTGTTCTGGGTCAGTACGTGAATGAGGGAGTGCGGGAGTTGGACGAGGAGAAACTGCCTCCGCTGGTGGAGCTGAAATACGGGACATTTATGGATGCGACTAGGGTGTTAGGTGCAATTGAGGATATCAGGAAGATGTTTTTGGATTTTCAGCCTTACTTATATCAGCAAGCTGTGGCGGCTTAGGTCATGAATGAAGATCTAAAGGCGAGGGTAGAGCTGTATAAAAAGCTCGTCCCGCTCCTAGGCAAGGAGATGCCGTATACTTTCTTCCGGGAACCACAAAGCGCTTTAGGGCTGAATCAGAAGATCCATCCGTTAGTTGAGGGCATCTATAAGCCAGCGAATTCCAATTATCCAATCTGTATTGCTTCAATGATTACTAGCCCTTATGCCGATCGTCTTTTCTATAAGGAGGACGGCTCTTGGTGGATGTATTACAGTAAAAAGAGTGGTCCGATTGAGGGTGCAATCAACCAATCAGTAATTCGTTCTATGGAGGAGAAGGTGCCCTGTTTAATAATAAAACAGACAGCTAGTCAAGGGGGTTCTAAGTACCGGGTTCTCGGATTTGGAATTATAGAAAGTTACGATTCGGCCCAGGGTCTTTTTAAAATAAGCGAACTTTTGGATAAAGATATGGGCCCTTTTCTCGGGCTTTCGGAGGAAGACGATCTGATCGAGAGTGAAATTCGCATTTTATCCATCGATAAATGGAGCCCATTTGTCCGAGAGGAGCGAGCCCTGTATCGAGTCAGCTCCCAGAAGAGAGCCAGGGCTTTTAGAAACGTAGTGCTTGATAGGTATAGCCAAACTTGTGCCGTTAGTGGGCAAAGATTTATCTACAATCGTTACGTAGAGGCTGAAGCAGCTCACATTATTGCAAAAGAATCCCTTGGGACGGATGATCCAAGAAATGGAATTGCTTTATCAAGATCGGCTCATTGGGCATTTGAGCGCGGGATCTTTACAATCTCGGATCAGTACGAGATTGTGGTTCACCCAGAGGCTGTAAAAATCTCGGAAAATAAGTTTTTTGTGACCGAGTTAAATGGGAAAAGCATATCATTGCCAAGCGACCCTATATTTAACCCACATCCTGATGCGTTGGCGTGGCACAGGAAGGAAAGATTTGGAGATTTCGCTCGAAAGCAAAATGTTGCTTAGTCCAAATAGGTAATACGCCCTGCGGCCAGGTATCTAGATCAAACTTTCAGTGGCACTTCGAGATCTGCGAGGGAAGAAATATAAGACTTACAAAGAGGAAGGGCTAGCGATTGGACATCAAGGGAATAGGGACTATTCCCATCCTTCTTGCGGCTCGAACGTCTATAACTTTTGGCTCAAAACCGTTTCTTTTCGATTCCTCGAAGACTTGAACACCTTGAGCTAGCCCGGAATTAAAATTACCCCATGAGGCTGTTTTAGCCCCGAAACCTGCAAACTGAGAATCCCTCATAGCAGTTGTATCAAGAAGGATCCATGGGCCTCCCTTAGGGTCCGAGCGAATGCCAACAATCGCATGATAACCTGTAGGCCTCAATAAGACGATGGATGACTGCAGTCCGATTCTTTCGCATATAGATGCGAAAAGAACTGCACCATCGATGCAATTGGCCTGTTGCCGTAGCAGAGAATCTTCCATGAAGCGGATGTACTGAACTCCATAGCCCTGGCCACCATTCATGGATACTGATGCAATGTCGCTGTAATGAATTCCTCTTCTTTGAAGAACGTGCCAAATCGAAAAAAGCTGTTTGAAGACGCTTTCCACACGTCCTTCCTGATAGCCAGTGAAACTGCCTACAATCTTTGAGCTAAGTCCCTCTTGAAGTAGGAAATCAACCAAAGGGGAATCCTCATTTACATAGCCTGTTAATGCGAAATCAAATGGGGTTACTTTTGGGGTTGGTGTAATTGGACACTCATTTGGCGATCGAATCGTAATCTGCTTTTGGGAGCGACCCAGCGACCGTCCGTCTGGATAGCTAATCTCCGTAACTAAAGTCACTGGGCAGGACTGAGGAATATTTCGAAGACTCGAGTAATCCCAGTTTAATGAGGGTTTACACGCTTTAGGTGCGGAAGCCTGCAGGCCCCGCAAAGATAATGAGCTCGGCTTAAGATATGGCTCAGCGCTTAAGGTAACAACGATTTCATCAAGAGGGATCTTCGGCTTTATTAAAACCGCGATAAATGAATTAGGATCACCGATGAGATCATCAGACTTCCAGGGATTAAGAACTTTAAAGTAAGGGGACGCAGGATCAACTTTTCGCATGGAGAAGATCAAAGAAGTGAATAAATCATCCGATTTTGGGAAAAAAACTGTTCCCCACTCAAGTTCGGCTGTTGAGGCATCAGCTTTTGAACTACTATTTTGCGTATTGGGAATGGGTTTTGCGTACGGGTTTTGCGGAGTTTGCTGATTTGGGGTCTGTAGCTTTTTGAGAGAATCGCTGAAAAGCTGAAGTGCTTTTGATGCCTTTTCTAGATCCGATTGGCCAATAGCAGGATCCACACCGGCAAGTAAAAAAAGCGCTAAACCACCGACAGTAATAAGATGAGTGTTTATGCGGGAAAGCACTAAGGCAGACTAAGTCTTTAAAGACGGCAGAGAAGGTTTAATAAAGAAGATGTAGCCCCAAAACATCGACGTCTTTGATCATTAAGGAAAGGTTGGCCCTCCTTCGCTCGGTCTCGGTAAGCCTCGCTGATCTTTCTCCTTCGCCACGGCTTCGGCGAACGCGTCGAAGGGTTCAAGGAGGCTAGCGAGAGACGGTCTTTATAAGGGCGTAGATAAAGATTCCAGAAAGTAGCAGGATGGATGCGAGGCTAATCAGCTGAACAAGGAGGCCGAGAATGGAAAAGCTAGGAGTGCTCTGTTGCGGAGCAGGGGAATCAATCTTTTCTGACCAGCTCATTCCTGTCCCAGGAATGCCGACGGTGGCCCGAGTGCCTTTTTTCCCAAAGGTAAGCCAACCGCCACGGCCGCCCACGGATACGGAAGTGCCGGATTTAGAAAGGTTGAGGCGTAGCCCCTTAAAGAGAGAGATCCGACGGCTAAAGCGAAAGCCCATGGTTTTTAGAGATTAGAGCAAGTGGAAGGGGATGGGAATGATTGTTAATTTTGGATTTTGAATTTTGAATTTGGGGCCCTACTTCGCTCCGAACCTCGCGGACTCGGGCGGAGCTACGAAGGGTTTAAGTTGATTCATGAAAACCCTACAGCCTGGACTTGAACCAGATGACGGCAGCGATACCCAATAATATGCCAACGATGTAGGTGAAAAGTTTGTACGCACCGAAGATGAGAGAGGCGCCGAGACTCATCGGGTGCGCCAGGTGGAGGTGTTGGGGCTGACGATGAAGCCTGAACTGCCTTCGCTGAAATAGGCGCCACCTGCCTGAATCGTTGTTGGGTTGTTTCCAAAAAACAGAGTGCCCGACTGGGTGGTGATGCCGTCGGGTCCCGCAAAGATATTCCCACTCTTGGTATAGATCCCCTTTGGGGTGACGAAGTTGTTTCCGCTTCGGAAAACATAACCATCGCTAGTAATGGCTGAGCTGTGGCCTGTGGTGGCACCAAACTTAGCTTTGTAAACGCCGCCCAAAAACTCGGCCATCTCACCCTCCTCGCGATCCATTTTGTTATAGATCTCCTGCTGCTTAGCCATCTGAGCACGGCTCTTTTCCTGTTGCGCCTCCTGTCTCTCGAAGCTGCGCTGGCTCTCGGCCATCATTTCCCTGGATTCGCGATCGCGGAGAGCGACTGATTCCTGAATCGTGTCAACGTGGAGGGCTCGGACGCGACTAGCTTCGTACGCTTGCTGGGGTTGGGTGTAGGTGATTTTGGATTCTTTATTTTGGATGTTGGATTGGTGGAAGGGCTTTGAGTCGTTGTCTTCGTCCGGTTGGGCCAAGCGCTTCGGCCCGCCAAAGTCGATTGCTGAACTTCGATGCGCTGAGTTTTGCTGGTAGGAGTTTTTGTAGCCGTAATCGATGGATGAGGTGTGGGTGATTCTTGATTCTTGATTTTGGATTCTTGATTGGTGGAAGGGTTTGGAGTCGGTGTCGTCGTCGTCCCAGGCGAAGCACGGGCCGACTAGCAACAACGTTAAGATGAAGTATTTCATTTTGGTTAGGCAGGTAGATGGAAGTCGTCTTGGGGTTTGATTCGTTCGTAGTGGCGGAGGAGCTTGATTAGTTCGGGGTAGAGGCGGGTGCAGGTGACGATGAGAGAATTGAAGTAGGGGTGGATGAGGTTTGCTAAGTCTTCTTGGGAGAGGTCGAGCTTAGGGAGCCAGCAGCGTCCGCTGAGTCGGACTCCGCGTCTCGGTTCGAACTGAATGGAAAGGTCGTTGATATTGAGCGCCTCTTTTTGGAAGAGGCGGCGGATCTTACCTAGTTGGCCTTTGGGGGGAGTAAAGTGGTAGGCGCAGCCCATGAGGAGGCTGTAACCGCTATCGTCGGGCATGATGACGATGTGGGCTTTGTTCTGTTTATCGAGGTTGAAGCCTGAAAAGACGCCGTTGGGGTTGGATTTTCGTTCGTAGGACCAACCGATTGTTTTGAAAATCGACTCAACCGAATCGAGAGCTTGGTCAGAGGTGTTGTTGGCCCTCTCAGACCTGCCCGGCCCATTCTGGTTACTCGCTCCTCGACGGATTGGCTTTTCGCTATCGCGAGGGAATTCATCTGCTGGATCTTCATTATTTTTCATGAAGGAACCTTATCAAATGGGGTAGGACAATTAGAGGGGTAGGGGGAAGAGAAGATTTTGGATGTTTAATGTTTGATTTTGGATTAACAGAAGCGGGTGGGTGGAGAGACCGCCTTACGCTGGAGATCGACAAACACAGGCAAATGCTTCAACTTCAAAGTTGTGTCGAGTCCAACTCCTTGGGGTGACTTAAAAAGGGAATTGGAGCGTTGTCTTTCGTACGGCTTTAGAAATTTAAAAGAAATCTTCCATGAGAATACTTAACTTAACATTGATGAGCCTTATGATTTGTCTTTTTGGTTGTTCTACCATCACCCCATCAAAATCAGCACAGTGCCTTTTTCTCTCTTCACCACAAAAAAGGGATAGCGGTTTAACGACATTTCATTTCCCAGGAGGGGTGTATCGACCTGATTTTGAAAGTGAAACAGGAATTTACTATGTAGCACCCACGAAAATAATTAGTGAAGCGGTTGGTGTAAATCTTCCTATGCGTGGGGGGATATATATCCCTCACGCAAATAGTGTAGATCAAACCCAAGCGGGATGGGTTGACCATCAAGAGGGTGGTGGCGGATTGGTTGGTTTCGCGGCCACCTCGAATACAAGGCTATGGCCGTTTACGCCGCCAGTTAATTTCGAATATGTGAAAGAAAAACCTGGAACATTGCCGGAGGGATATATGCACTCTGAAGCGCCATCCTCTGTCGCGCCTAAGTAAATTAGTACTATTGTGGTGGCCCACCATTTTTAGCCACCTAGGCTTGGAAGTTAATTTAAACAGCACTAAATAGGCCAGGAAGGCTAGGGGAAGATGGCTTTATTGGGGGTGGTTGGGCGGTTTATGCCCTCAAAGGGAGAAACAATGCCAAAACAATAACCGCACAATAGAAAAACAACGCCAAACAATAAGAAACAACGCCAAACAATGGGAAACAATAGAAAACAACGCCAAACAATGGGAAACAATAGAAAACAACGCTCAAACAATGAAAAACAACGCCACAATCTAACCAGAACGGGGTTTGAAGGGGTGTTTAAGGGTGTGTGTGATCCTAAGGATGCGTATTCCATGGCTCTTAACCACGTTCAATAAGCCGTCAACACCATGGTCAACGCCATAAGCCACCACAGTCATCCACGGTCAATCCATAGTCAATCCACGGTCAACGCCATAACTTAACCAGAGAGGGGGTTTTAAGGTGTAAAGGTGGCGGTAGGGCAAAAGGGACCATTCCAGGCCGAGAACCTGACCATGAATTTAACTAGACTTTACCGGTAGGTTGACCGGGAACCTGACCGGGAAATGAAATTAAATATCCCAAAAATAACCCGAAAAACCGATTAAATGTCGGCCTTGAGTAGAGCTTTGGCGATAGAGGCTTTGTAAGCGGGGGCATTGGGGGCGGCGAAGGCTTCTTGCGGCCACTTTTCACCACGTCGCTCTAGTTCGCGTTTGAGAGAGGCGAGGGGCTTGGTGAGATTATAGTGTTTAACGGTTTTAAGGATGAACTGACGGAACTCGTGCTCCCAGAGGACCCCCTTGTTATCCCGCTGCATCAGAGTGCCGATTATCTCCAAGGCCTTAATGCGGTCATTGAGGACGCGTTTAGGGGCATCCTCGTTCTCGTCCTGGCGAACCATCTGCCAGAGAGAGTAGGTTTTGTCGTCGAAGGGTTTTCCTAGGGTTGATTGGAGCTTCTTCTTGGACCAGGAGAGGGGATCGATCCCGGTGAAGAGGTGGATGGCGTCCTTGGTGCGTTGGGTGAGGGGACGCCGGGACTGTTCGATCAGTTTGAGGAGGATCGTGGAGATACCGATCTGCTTGGCGAAGTCGGCTTGGGTCAGGCCAGTGATTTGCCTGGCGTAGTGAAGGGGGTGCGGGTTTTTAGGGAATGTAGTTGCCGACTTTTTCTTTTTCACTTGACGAGATTACGTGTATCCACCATACTGTCAATCAAGATGACCATGCAGGTGAACAGCAATCCGAAGACCAGCTCCGAAAGTACCAGCCATTCCCAGGATCGGCAGTATATGACTAGGGAGCAGGTGGCGGAGCTGTTTCAGATATCAACCAGGACCGTGAGCGAACTAACGGCGAGGGGAGTGATCATTGCGGTGAAGTTGGGTGGGGGTAGGAACGCGCCGGTGAGGTACCGGCGGGAAACGCTGGAGGAGACGGCTAAGAAACTGGAAAGACGCTGAGCGCCTGAACTAGTGGTTCAAGGAGGCTTGGGAAGATTCGTTAGAAAGGGTATCGGCTTTGGCAGTGCTGGTTGCAGAAAACAGAAAATACATTCCGCAAAGAGCGATGGCGGCGCCGGTGGTTCGTAGGCTTAAAGATCCGATCCGGGTCCGGGTGGCGAGCCAACCGATGGCGACACCGATGAGATGGATAGTTGCGGTGCCTAAGATAAATCCTGAAGCGTAGAGGACGGGTTGGGCGTAGCCGGGCATTTCGGTTCCGTGGGCGTGACCGTGAAAGAGACCGAAGAGAGCGACGCCAGCCATAGCGAGCATGAGGGGGATTTTTTTGTCGGCCAGGATGCCGATGCCCAGGACGATGACGGAAACTGCGATTCCTGATTCAACGGAAAAAACACCGACATGATTCATGCCAAGGATTCCGCCAAAGAGGACAAAGAGCACAAAAGTGGCGGGGACGGTCCAGATGGCCCGACCACCGATCTGAGCGCTGAGGATGCCAACGCTTAGCATGGCCAAGAGGTGGTCAAAGCCGAAGACAGGGTGGGTGAGGCCGCTGGTGAAGCCGGAGCCGGCTTGAATGGAGTGGGCGTGGGAGGAGTGAGGGAGAGTGAGGAGGGTGAGTAGGAGGAGGGGGAAGAATTTCTTCATGAGGGTAGTATGGTTGAGAGGGGGAGGGGTGGGAAGGGAAAGAAGATAAGGTAAAAAACGGGGTGAGGTATCCACTTACCCCTTGGTGGCTCAATATGAAGAGCTTTGCTTCTTCTTACCCCCTCCCGTGACAGGGTTGGGGGCCAGACCCCTCAGAAAAAACCGACTTACTTCTTTTCGGCGCGGTGCTCCTCGCCTCCATGGCGTTCTTCTCCACCATGCCGACCTTCTTTCCACTTCCCGCCATCCTCATCTTCATCATCATCTTCGCCCTTCCAGCACTTCATCATTCCCATCTTTCCACTCATCCCGCAACCACCGCCATGGCCCCACTCCCCACATTCCCGCCCCCCATGACCCCACCTGTCGTGATGCTCGCCTCCACGGTGATGACGTACACAAACCGTACGAGCCAATGCACATAGCGAAATCAACGTCAGGCTCAAAGCCACAATCCCCATGAAAATCAGTTTGATTTTACAGCAGCAGTTGCACATCCACTTGCAGCACTCTTTATTGTTTTGGCCGGATTTATTTTGTTCGTTCATTTATTCAACATATCACTTTTAGAATGTGTAACAATTTTAAAAGAGTTAAGGAGTAAATTCGTTCACTACAAACTATAAAGCCCAATTCGTTATCATCCTTCATGTCCAATGCCATAAGATTGTTTCTAAGCCTAGACACATAGAAACTAGCGATTCCTCCTCGATTTCTTTGTCGCTCGCAATTCAACTGCAGGCTCCTACTTTGAAAATATGAAGATTAAAACTGCGTCTCTACTTATTGTTCTTCTCGCACTCTTCTCGTTGGCCTCTTCTTCGATATTCGTGTCATCACTCCATGCGGAGCAAAAAAACAATCCATCTTCGTCGGATCCGATCACCCCCATCTACACCTCTCAGGAAACCCAATCCTTTAAAGAGCTGACCCAGGCGACGCTGGACTCCCTGGCCGCAGGCAAAAAAGAGGATATGGTCGCGAAGCTTACTGACCTGGAGACCGCTTGGGACGAGCAGGAGAAAAATCTCCGACCCAAAAACGAAAAGATCTGGACGATTCTCGATAAAACTCTTGATAAGGCCATCTCTGCGCTCAGGGGCAGTAAATACAATCCTGAAAAAGGGAAGACCGCGCTCAACACGCTTCTCCAGGAATTGGGCAAGTCAACGAAAGCCTGACCCTAGACGTTTTTATGCAATCGTTTCGTTTGATCTTTGCTGTTGTCCTTGCGACGGCGGTTTCCCCCTGCATGGCTTGGCACGATGAGGGCCATATGGTCGTAGCTGAGATTGCCTACAAGCATTTAAGCGATCCGGTCAAAGTTAGGTGTGATGCATTGATTGCTGTGCAACTACCCTTGGGGGCTTCCACTAATAATACTTTTATTACCGCATCCTGCTGGCCCGATGATTACAAAACCGAGTTGGGGACCCGTAACCAGCACTACATCGACATGCCAATCAGCTTGGACCACACCAAAACGAGTGAACCTAAGCCTGCCTCCTCTGATTTGATTCGGGCCATTCGGGATTGCGTCACTACACTCCAATCCACCAATGCCTCCGCAATAGAGCAGGGGACTAGTCTTCGATACCTGATCCACTTTATTGGAGACATTCATCAACCGCTTCACTGCGCAACCGGAGTCACATCGCTCCTTCCCGACGGAGACCTTGGAGGCAACAAGTTTTCGCTTCTTGGGGAGTGGAAAAACCTTCACATCCTTTGGGATGCCGGAGGGGGGTTCGTCGCCGATAAACTTATTCGGCCTTTGGATCAGGCCAACCAGGCAATCTTGGATGCAAAAGTCGCTGCCATTGAGCAAGACCATCCTTATCAGGCAACCCTTAAGGAGATCCCTGATTTTATGGATTGGGCCAAAGACAGCAACGGCTTGGCCAAGTCGGTATGCTACGAGGGTATTCATAGAAATACGGCTCCATCTTCCGAATACATCGCGAAAGCAAAAAAACTTTCGGATGAAAGACTCGCCTTAGCTGGGCATCGCCTTACCGATCTTTTGGAGCTGATTTGTAAATAGGGGATGTCCTTCTCGGTTCCCTTTGGCTTGGATCAATTGAAGGAGTCCATCAGATGTTCCGCTTTCTCTTGGAAAAGGTAAATCCGGCCGCCTTCCTGCAGGCGGCCAAGTCGGCTTCGACATCCGTCTCTGCCCACACCCAGAAACTCTTGGATCTGGCCCGACTCGATCCCGAGCAAGTTTTACGCGACCTAGGGGTGGCCGAGAGTGGCCTAACGTCCTCGCAGGTTGACGAATCAAGGGAGCAGCACGGATCCAATGATTTTGGTCCGAAAAAACACATTGGTTTTTTCCGTGAAATCTTCGAGCGGTGCCGCAACCCGCTGGTTGTCCAACTCATTGTCATCTGTCTTGTCTCGCTGTTCATGGGGGATGTGCGGGCGGCGGTGGTGGTGGCCGCCATGCTGGTCTTCAGTGTCGTGCTGGCCTATGTGCAGGAACATCGCTCCAGCAGGGCCGTTGAAAAACTCCAGGCCATGGTTCACGCCAACTGCCTGGTCGTCCGGGAAGGTAAAGAAAGTGATATTCCCATCTCGCAGGTTGTGCCGGGCGACATCCTGGTTCTTCAGGCCGGATCAATCATTCCAGCCGATCTTCGGCTAATTGCGTCCAAAGATTTCTTTGTCAGCCAATCCTCCTTGACCGGCGAATCCATGCCGGTGGAAAAGTTCCATGATTCCGTTCCCATACAAGGCGTGGGACTCATCGAACTGCCCAACGCCTGTTTCCAGGGGAGTAATGTCTTAAGCGGATCGGCCCGGGGAGTAGCGGTCAACACGGGGCTTAGAACCCACTACGGATCCATTTCTGAAAAACTTTCCGGGGACCGGGTTGAGACAAGTTTTGACCGGGGGATTGCCGGTTTCACGTGGCTGATGGTGCGTTTCATGATGGTTATGGTCAGCGCGGTTTTCCTGATCATTGGCCTGCGTAGCGGCAATTGGCTCTCTGCTCTTCAGTTTGCGCTGACCGTCGCCGTCGGACTGACTCCGGAAATGCTTCCGATGATCGTCACGGTGAATTTGGCCAAGGGGGCGATGCAGATGGCGAACAAAAAGGTTATCGTTAAAAGACTAAGTGCGATTCAAAACCTAGGCGCGATTGACATCCTGTGCACTGATAAGACCGGCACACTGACGCAGGACCGCGTCATTTTGGAGAAGCACGTGGACGTAGCCAACCACGAGAACGATGACGTCCTGCGGTACGCATACATGAACAGCTACTATCAGACCGGGCTGCGCAATCTTTTGGACTGTTCGATTCTTTCCAACACTGATCTGGACGTGGAAAAGAACTGCCGGAAGGTTGATGAGATCCCGTTTGATTTTCAGAGGAAACGGATGTCCGTCGTGGTCGATTATGAAGGGGACCACGTGTTGATCTGTAAAGGGTCAGTCGACGACATCTACAAGGTTTGTACGCACTACCAGATCGATGACGAAATTCATCTTATGATCGATCTGATCAAGACGGATCTTCTTGAAGAGTACGAAAAACTAAGTCGGGACGGATACCGAGTCCTGGCATTGGCGTACCGGGAGTTTCCAAAAACAAAGAGTGTCTTCAGTTCCGCTGACGAGAGCGAGTTGATCCTGCTGGGATATCTGGCTTTTCTGGATCCGCCTAAAGATTCGGCTGCCAAGGCCATATCCGTTTTACGGAAGAGCGGGGTTTCAACCAAGATTCTGACCGGGGACAACCCGCTTGTGACCATGAAAATCTGCCGGGATGTCGGGCTCCAAGTTTCAACCGTTGTCACGGGCGACCAGCTTATGGGCCTTAATGAAAGTCAGTTGGGTGATCTGGCTGAAAGACAGGATATTTTTGCACATCTTTCTCCCACGCAAAAGGAGTCCATCATCGTTGCCTTGCAGAGGCGTGGTCATGTCATCGGGTACATGGGCGACGGGATCAACGATGCCCCCTCGATGCGGGCGGCGGATGTGGGGATCTCGGTGGATTCGGCGGTGGATGTTGCCAAGGAATCAGCCGACATCATCTTGCTTGAAAAAAGCCTTCTTGTTCTTGAGGACGGAATCCTTGAGGGGAGGAGGGTGTTTGGAAACATCCTCAAATATATCCGGATGGGGGCCAGTTCCAATTTTGGGAACATGCTCAGCGTGGTGGGGGCGAGTCTTTGGTTTGGAAAATACTTTCTCCCGATGGCGCCCTTGCAGGTGTTGGTCAACAACCTCCTCTACGATGTGTCCCAGATCGCCATACCGTCGGATCGTGTGGAGGAGGATTATCTTCAGACGCCCCGCAGGTGGCATATCGGAAATATTCGGCGATTCATGCTTATGATCGGTCCGATCAGTTCGCTTTTTGATTATGCGACGTTTTTTCTCATGCTTTATTTCTTTCACTGCCGGTTGTTTTATTCGCCGGGGACAACAGCGGCTGATCGCAGCTATTATGAGAGTCTTTTCCATACTGGCTGGTTTGTTGAGTCGCTGCTGACCCAGACGTTGATCGTCCACATCATTCGCACGCGCCGGATTCCTTTCTTTCAGAGCTGTGCCAGTCCGGCGCTGTTGATGACAACGTTGGCGGTGATGGCGGTGGGGGCGTATCTTCCGTATTCGGGGGTGGCGGGGTATTTGGGGTTAGTCCCGTTGCCCGTAAAATACTGGATTTGGATTGGCGGGTTTTTGATCGGGTATTCCGTTTTGACCCACAAGGTGAAGGTCTGGTTCTTTCAGAAATACGGAATAGAGTGATTTTCTAGATGAAGAGCATCCTTACGGCACTTCAGGAGGGGCGGCTGATTGAGCTGCCCGACAACAACAAAGACAAAGCGCTCGAGTATTTGGCGACCATCATCGAGGCCATTCCGGATTTGGGAGACGTGGTGGGGATTACCGAGGGAGTCCTGGCTCGGGAGTGTGTCCATAATACTGGTATCGGGAATGGATGGGCGTGTCCGCATGCGCGGACTAAGTCGGATGGGGAACTCCTCTGTGCGATTGGGTGGAGTCCCAAGGGGATTGCCTATGGGGCCTCGGATGGGGCCCCGGTTCATTTGGTGGTGATGTATTACGTGCCCGACAGCCAAAAGAACGCCTATCTGAAGGAGATTTCATCGCTGGCGAAAGCCGTGCTGACGGTATCGTCGATGTACCAGCTGTCTTCCTTTGGGGATTTGGGGGAGGTGAGGCATCGGTTGTTAGATGCGATTAGCACCGCTTTGGAATCTATGGGGCCGGACGCCAGGGCAAGGATGATCCAGTTAGAGGTTAAGCATGCCTCGGTTTCGGGATTAGGTGGAGTAGGTGGGGCGGGATTGCCGGCCGATTTTGCTTCTAAGGTTGTGCCGATGGAGATTGTGGTGGTGCAGGGGATTTCGCCTGTGGTTTTGGGTCAGGATTTGGAGTTGGTGCAGTTGGTGGAGGCGCAGCCTGAGTTGGTGAAGGGGTTGAGGGAGGAGGGAAGGGTGGATGGTGGGAAGGTGTTGGTGATGGTGCGGGGGGTGGTGCGGTACCAGCAGGACCGAGTGGTGTACGAGTGTTTGGCGATGAGGAAGTAAGAAAACTTTTCTCCTTTCTTGAGCTTTTTGGAGGAGAGTCCTAATTTTACAAAATGTTCGCAATAGGCCTGCCTGAAGGATCGGAGTGGCTTTGGATCATTCTGGCTGTGGTAATTCTTTTTGGGCCTAGGAAGATTCCTGAACTGGCGCGTTCTTTGGGGCGCAGCATTGGAGAGTTTAAGCGCGCCAAGGAAGAGTTTCGCAGGGAAATGCAGACCGCCATTGAGGAAAAGCCCCCGACTGATTCCAAATCCTGAGGATCAGGATCCCTGCCGACAAAAAAATTCGGCGCTTGAGAAGCTCTGAGCCCTATTTCTTCTTTTTGGCGTGTTTCTTTTTGGCGGTGGATTTTTTCTTCTGTTCTCCGCCGGACGATTTTTTCCCATGCTTTTTGGAAGCTGCGGCTTTCTTCTTGGGCGCTGGGGTGGAGGGGGTTGTCGTAGTGGGTGCAACCGCAGGGGCGGGTGCGGGCGAGGGAGTGGGGGTACTTTCCTTGGGCTCCGGAGCGGTAGCGGGTAGGGGGGTAGAGGATTCCTCCTTTGGTGTATTTTCGCGGCTGAGGGAGATTCGGCCATTGGCGTCACGGGTGAGTCCAGCCATGGAGAAAGAGCAGGTGACGATGGTTAGGAGAGCGATGCTTGGAATTAACTTCATGACTGAAGCTCTCTCCTTGAGTGAATAAGTCAAGCAAGCTGGGCGCAATCAGGTCGTGAACGTAATTTTTTACCAATTGAGAATTGCAATGGTCCAGGTAAGTCCCCGACAAATCTTAGTGGCCTGATTGATATCTGAGTTTAAACCTGAAGGAGTAAGTAAAATGCCGGTGAAAGAAACGGGGTGGGGTGCTCTCTTACCCCTTCCTCCTTCGTATTGAAGAGCTTTGCTTCCTTTTAACCCCTCCCGTGACAGCACCGTGACAGGGTTTAGTCCTACTAATCTTAATCTTACTCCAAGACTTTTTTGGCATGCCTGGGAAGATCTAAGCCAGTCAGGATATAGGCCAGTCTCTTTCGAAACGCCGGACTCGTTTTCCATCCAAGCATCCAATCCAAGGCATGATCGATTTCCTTGGCTTTGGGTTTCATGGAAACCAGATCCTCCAAGTGACGTCGAAACTTTACAGGATCCATCGAGGCAAAGAGCTTTAAGGCGACTTGGTCTAATCGATCTAAGAACTGAACAGTCAGGCAGGGGCCATACTGTTTGCGGTGTCGTGCAGATCTGGAAACTACGCCCTTGGGCAGACCTAATCGCAAGAGTTCCGTAGCCGATGCGTTAAACCAATTGTCATCGAGCCCAAGCGTTGTTGCGGTTCGTTGGATTGCCGTCTGCAGCTCTTTTGGAAAACGGCGAATCTTGGTCAAGGCGCCGCCTTTCCCAAGAATTGCCAAGGCATCCACATCCATGGTCGAGCGGGATAGGATTTCAAGCATGCAAAGGGCAGAGGCCCCACCACAAAGGATTCTGACCTCGCTGGAATCGAGGCGAGCGAGTTGTCTGCCTAACTCGGTCAGGGCCCGGTCGATTTCCGTTTTGTTGCCTAGGTCTTTCTTCATTGGGCGAGGATAGATTTTGGGGAAAAGGTACCGCCGGGGGACTGAATATGTTTTTCCGACTTTAATCCGCTGATCCGGCGGCGAGTGGCCGGATAGTTGGCCGGATCAGGCCATGTCTGAATGCTAACGGTGCGAAATAATCCTGCATGAGAATCCCAAAGGGCAATCGGGGCGGTACGGCCCGATCCTTGGTACCAAGCGCCATCCACAAGGGCCTCGACCGGAATGGTTCCGTCTTTATCCCGGGGGTGCCAACGCAGGAGGATGTTCTGCTTGGCCGAGAGGGTTTTTGCTGAGGTACGTTTCTGGCCACCGATTCGGCCGCTACGAACCGAAGTCTGTCGGATTGAGATCATGAAGATATTCTATACCAAGGGCCTTCGTATGCAAATAGGATTTAACCATAGTTTTACGGTTGGATCAGTAAGTTTAATCTCGAAGGGGCTTGGCAATTTTGGTAGGATTTTGGATTGGAAGTGAGGGAAGTAGATCCCGTGACAGTTCGTGACAGCAAGGTTACAAGTCGTGGCAATTTCTCACAAAACGGCGCAATATAAGTCCTTGATAGTGTTGATAATCAGGTAGTAGCACATAGTTTCAAATCCCACCCCGTCCGAGTTTCAAGAGATTAATATTTGGCGGGATGATTCTCCGAACCGTGGCGAGCAGGGATCTCATCCTCGTTCATGTCGTCTTCCATGCCTTTTGAAATCGAGCAATTCATCATCGTCATATGCTGCTTCATCCTACAGCCACGCCCCCATTCTCCGCATTCGTATCCCCACTTGTGGTGATGTTCTCGATGACAGTGACCCACAGTTCGTGCGACGGCGCAGATCGCGATCACAGCGAGACTGAGGGAGACGATCGACATAAAAATGAATTTCACCTTACAGCAATGACTACAGGCCAACTTATCGGGGGCTTGGTTTTTCTCGTTCATGGATAAAGTGTAGCTCTTTGGGGTATCCTATCAAATCGGATTATAAGCCACGCCTCGAAAGCAGAATTACCTATCTTACGATAAATCTGATTCCAAATCCTAGTACTGTGAGCTCAACGATTAAGATGAAAAACTTTGTAGGAATCCGACTTAAAAGTCTTTTACCCAAAAATGTTCCGGCAATCATCAACGGTCCAAGCATTAATCCATAGAGCCACATTTTGGGGCTAATGGCGCCAAAACTTTGATAAGCCCCTAGCCGTACGATATGGGCTATCGTTGCTCCCAATGCCTCCGTGCCGATATATGCGGCTTTGGTCAGCCCATAAGAAAGATAAAAAGGTGCAACAAAAGGCCCTGCACTCCCGGTGATGGATGAAAAAACGGCAAATACTGCTCCGATTAATGAAAACCATTGGGGCGGGAAAGTGGATCGAAGGGCTGGATGGAGTCGACGGGCAATAACGGAGGCGATAAGGAATGCTCCAAGAATACGGAGAAGTCCGGAATCCGGAATGCGCGTAAAAAGCCATGCACCCAGCAAGGTGAAAGGAATCGATCCAAGTGAATACCAGGCCACAGCCTTTCGATCGATGGACTGCCAGTTCATACAGACCCTGCTGAGATTGCTCACCAAGGCTACTACGGAAAAGATGGGGACGGCTTCGCGAACGCCAAACACCCCAACCAAGACGGGAAGCAGGATCACGCTGCCACCGGTTCCCGTTATAGCCGCTACAACTGACGAAACGAAGGCAGCTGCAGTGATTATGATCCAGTTTTCGCTCATGAATTCAGATAAAGGCGGACATCTTCATTTTAGGATAGAGCACATCGCACACTAAAGAAATCTTAAGGTGCGTAAATGGCTCTGGATCCTGTGGTAATGCCGTTCACTCTCCGGGATTGGAGGTGCGCTATGGGCCAATCGTAACCAGGGAGCCTCTAAAACCTTGAAATCATTTCGAACGGGGTTGATTGTTTCTCGCAATTCAACTACGCCGACCTACTTTTAAAGTATGAAAGTAAAAACTACACGATTCTTGTCTGTTGTTATCGCAATCCTCGCATTGTCATTCTCTTCGAGCTTCCCGTTTTCACTTCATGCGGAAGAAAAAAACAATCCTTCCTCCTCGGATTCCCTCACCCCCATTTACACCTCAAAGGAAACCGAATCCTTTAAAACCCTGGCTCAAGCCACGCTCGACTCCCTAGCCGCAGGCAAAAAAGAGGATATGGTCGCGAAGCTTACTGACCTGGAGACAGCTTGGGATGAGCAGGAGAAAAATCTCCGCCCAAAAAATGAAAAGATCTGGACGATTCTCGATAAAACTCTTGATAAGGCCATCTCTGCGCTCAGGGGCAGTAAATACAATCCCGAAAAAGGAAAGTCCGCCCTCAACACGCTTCTGCTGAATTTGGGCAAGGCAACCAAAGCCTGAACCCATAAACTTTTATGCATTTGGTTCGCTTGATCCTTGCAGTTCTTCTCGCGCTGGCGGCTTCACCCTGCATGGCCTGGCACGATGAGGGTCATATGGTCGTGGCTCAAATCGCCTACAATCATCTAAGCGATCCGGTCAAAGTTAGGTGTGATGCATTGATTGCTGTGCAACTACCCTTGGGGGCTTCCACAAATAATACATTCATTACCTCATCCTGCTGGGCTGATGACTACAAATCCGAGCTCAACACCAAAAACCAGCATTACATCGACATGCCAATTAGCCTCGACGGCACCAAAACGAGTGAACCGAAGCCCGCGTCCTCCGATTTGGTTCGCGCCATCCGGGATTGCGTCACCACACTCCAATCGACTAATGCCTCCTCAACGGAGCAAGGGACTAGTCTTCGTTACCTGATCCACTTTATAGGTGACATTCATCAACCGCTTCACTGCGCAACCGGAGTCACATCGCTCCTTCCGGACGGAGACCTTGGGGGCAACAAGTTTTCGCTTCTTGGGGAGTGGAAAAATCTTCACATGCTTTGGGATGCCGGAGGGGGGTTCGTCGCTGATAAACTTATTCGGCCTTTGGATCAGGCCAACCAGGCAATCTTGGATGCAAAAGTCGCTGCCATTGAGCAAGACCATCGTTATCAGGCAACCCTTAAGGAGATCCCTGATTTTATGGAATGGGCCAAAGACAGCAACAGCTTGGCCAAGTCGGTATGCTACGAGGGTATTCATAGAAATACGGCTCCATCTTCCGAATACATCGCGAAAGCTAAAAAACTTACGGACGAAAGGCTCGCTATAGCTGGCCACCGCCTAGCGGATCTTTTGGAAATTATTTGCAAATAGTTCAAATTCAAAAATCCCTTCAATCAAGCAGCATTATGTTCGAATTTTTCAGTTTCTTATCGAAGGGGCTTGGTGATTCTGGTAGGATTTTGGATTGGGAATGAGTGAAGTGGTTTCCGTGACAGTTCGTGACAGCATAGTTACAAGTCGTGGCAATTTCTTTCAAAACGGCGCAATATAAGTCCTTGATAGTATTGATAATCAGGTAGTAGCGAATAGTTTCAAATCCCACCCCGTCCGCGTTGTAACACAAAAAGATACGACGAAAAATTTGCGCCGTGACAGTTTCGTGACAGGGATTGATGTTTTTTGAGTGAGATGGGGTCTTAAACAATTGTGAAAAACTGAGCATTTCCGGATTGCTCCTGCCGTTTATTTTTGTGATCTTTATTTTTCCGTCAACCAATTGCATAAAGGATTTTAATTCCATGAACAAACAAATCAGCGCATTCCTGTCGGCCACTTTGTTGGCATTCGTCCCAGCTTCAATGGCAGACAGCACTCCTGAAGCATCCGCCCAAGACACCAAGAAGATGGTGCAAAATAACTTCGTCGAAACTGCTCAGAAGGGGATCAAGCTCTCTGGGTACGTGGATGCCGGATACAGCTACAACTTCACCGGTTCGGGCAACCAATCCAATGTGCAGGGACGTTTCGGTTCCGACACAGCCCAACGTGGTGATTTCAATCTCTACGCTGTGAAAATAGCTTTGGAAAAAGCTCTGACCTCAGAGAACAAGGCTCAGGCGGGATTCCGGACTGACGTCATGATCGGTGAAGATGCTGACTACTTCATTAATCGTGCTGCGCGTTCCAATAGCAATACAAACAATAACTCCAACGCTCTTTTCCTGGAGCAGGCCTATGTTTCGATTCGTGCTCCGGTCGGGAATGGTTGGGACTTCAAGGTTGGAAAGTTTGTTTCCATCCTCGGATACGAAGTGATGGAGCGTCCTGCCAACATGAACACGACCTACGGGCTATTGTTTAATGTAATGCCCCTCTACTACACGGGTGTTCTTTCTTCCTACAGGTTTGACGACTACCTCGAGGGAAAGCTCGGTGTGGTCAACGGGTCCAACAGTGACAACAACACTACTACTAACCCAAATGCGGGGGACGGAGTTGCTGTTTTGGCGGCACTGAATGTGACAGCCCCCGGGGGCAATGCCACTTGGAGCAACAACTTCCAGTACAGCACAGGTTCCGACAACGACACCCGGCAGGGTGCAGATTTAACGACGGTGACTTCTGAGGCGGCCGCTGGATACACCCACACTGAATCAGCCTACTACATCATTTATAATTCCTGGGGTAACTGGGCTCCAAAATTCGCCGACGATAAGTTGCTCTTGGCTTTTAACGCTCTTTTGGGAAATGCCGATGGAAGTCTGTCCTATCAGCAAAACAACCCCAACTTCGGACCTGGTAATGTGAATTCCTGTTGGTACGGAGCCGGTGCATATGCCAAATACCAGTTCAATGACTGGTTTAGCCTAGCGAGTCGTGGGGAATATTTGGGCAGCAATAACTGCTGGGTTTTCGGCAACCAAGGATCTGCTGCTTCCATTGGTCTCAATGGTCGTCATGTGACAGGGGACAATCTATGGGAGTACACACTCACTGCAGGCTTTAATGTCATCGATAACCTACTGATCCGTGCGGAATACCGCATGGATTGGGGTAGTAATATCTATCGATCCTCCACCGGAGGTCCTGTAGGGGCGCAGTCCGGCGGGCCTGCTTACTACGCCGGAGCTGAAGTAGTTTACAGCTTCTAAAAAAACTAGTTTCAAAGAAAACCCTGGGAGGCTTCGGCTTCCCGGGGTTTTTTTATCGAAGGGGCTTGGCATTTTTGGTAGGATTTTGGAATGGAAGTGAGGGAAGTAGATCCCGTGACAGTTCGTGACAGCATAGTCACAAGTCGTGGCAATTTCCCGCAAAACTGCGCAATATAAGTCATTGATAGTGTTGATAATCAATTAGTAGCACATAGTTTCAAATCCCATTCCGTCCAAGTATCAGGGGCAATTCATTTGGCCCCGTCGTCCGAGGGAGCGGGTCCAAATCCCCAAAGTGAAAAATCTAAATCGTTCTCCCTTCGCGCCTGAAACTCAGGCGGCTGGCCTTCCATCCAAAGATTTCGGATTTTGGTCATTCGAGGGGATTGAATCAGCAGGGCAGGCGAGTACTTGCCTTTGCCTATTAACATCTCCTCTCCGTTGGGTCCAAGAAAGATCAAGAGATTTTCTTCTTCTGTTTTCTTGTTGGGCAGGTCCCCAAACTGTTCCCGCCAGACTGCTTGGGCTTTGGACTCGGTCCACGGACTCTTTCCGCTGAAATATCGGATCTGGACGCACTCTCCTGTCAGAAACAGATACTGAGCCTGACGTCCGGCCGTAGATTTGTCCTCTGCCACGGCCAAAACAAAGGTCCGATTGTACAGAAGGGTTTCCCGTACAACTGTGAGGTTTTTTAAAATTTTAAGATCGGTCAGCGACTTGCCTAATTCGGCCCAGGCTAGACCTGTCCCCAGCATCCAGATACCTACAAAAATCAAGGCTCTTTGCATCACTCTTATATATTCTGTTTTTTCAGCTTCGTCGACTCACGCATTAGAAAACCGCCTATCCGCTCAATGAGGGGGCAGGTTGGAGGGGGACCAAAACCCAACTTCGCATTTCGGAAATCCGTGTCTTCGATTACGGGGTAAGGTACAAATCTGTCCGATGCGGCATCTACTTGATCTAGTTAGGGTATTTGAGCGTGCAGCCTCCAGGCTTGAATAAGGTCAAATTAGATAAACTTATTTTAGGGTTTATCCAAGAGGTTTGCGCTAGGATCGAAAAATGAAGTTACGAACTCTGTTGGCCCTAGTTTTTGCCTCGGTCGGGGTGCTGATGCTTTTTCTCGTGGCTATTTCCCTGGTGAATCGAAAAAAGGGATATGAACTCGGGAATGCCGAAGCTCGGAAATATTATTCGTATCAGCTGGCCGACGAGCTTAGGCAAAGCTCGGACGATCTTACGCGGATGGCAAGAACCTACGCAGTCACAGGAAATGCTAAATATCAAAAGTTCTTTAACCGCATACTTGCGATTCGAAATGGTGAAGTGCCCCGACCTAAAGACTACGGAGATATCTATTGGGATTTAGTCGCAGGGGAGGAAGAGCCGGGAAACGTTGAACTAGGAGAAAAGGAATCACTTGAAAGCAGTATGCTTAAAGCTGGATTCACCGTGGATGAATTTGCTCTTTTGAAGGACTCTCAGAACCGAAGCGACGCCCTTGTAAAACTTGAGAATGTGGCGATGCACGCTCTGAAAGGAGAATTCGATGATGGAACGGGGTCGTTCCAGATAAAAAAGGAGCCTGATCAGGCGCTCGCTATCAAAATTCTACATAGCCAGCAGTATCATGATGCGAAGGCCAAAATCATGGAGCCTTTACGGAATTTTACTCGCACAGTGACTCAAAGAACTTCAACCCTTGTCGAGATTCTAGAACTGGAGATGAGGTATAGGCTTCTCCTTGGTCTTGTCTTGGCCTTGACCCTCTTAGCGTTGTTGGGGATTGGCTACTTTCTTCTGCTGCGGCTCGTCCTGCGTCCCGTAAGTCTGCTTTCGAAGGCAGTTGAGCAGTTGGAGAAGGGGGAATACTTCGAACTGAGAAACGCTGGGGGGGTGGAGGAGTTGAAAAAACTGATCGATGTTTTTAATCATACCTCAGCCACCTTGCGCCAAAGGGAAAAAGAAAAGGAAGCAGCCATATCAGATCTTGGGGTGAAGGCCCTAGCATTGGAGAAGGAAAAAGGGCGCACAGAAAAGCTTTTGCTGAATGTTTTACCCATTGCAATTGCAGACCGTCTTCAAAGAGGGGAGAAAGTTGAGGCGGAAACATTTCCCGAGGTTACTGTTTTGTTTGCAGATGTCGTCGGCTTCACCAAGCTGGCGGCCGAAATTGGCCCGCGTTCTGTAGCAAATCTTCTAAACGAACTATTCGAAATCTTCGACGATCTAGCGGAGAAACATAATTTGGAGAAAATTAAAACGATCGGAGATTGTTACATGGCGGTTGCGGGGGTTCCGGACAGAAGTCCAACCCATGCGCAGCAAATGGCAGACTTTGCCATTGAAGCCCTCGAAGTTCTCAAAGCCCAAAACATACGTTTATCTCGAAACGTGCAAATCCGGATTGGAATGCATTCCGGAACCGTGGCCGCTGGGATTATCGGGAGAAAAAAGTTCGCCTACGACCTTTGGGGGGATGTGGTGAACATAACCAGCAGATTGGAGGGGACAGCAGATCCCATGAAAATTCATGTTAGCGAAAGCATCCACTCGCGTTTAGAAGATAGTTATCTTTTCGAGGCAAGAGGTGAGGTTGAGTTAAAAAATCGCGGAAAACTCCGAACTTACTTTCTTGTCGGAAAAAAGTCTGAGAAAGAATAGGAAATTTTTAAAAAAAGCCCCCTTTTGTTAACCATGTAACAGCGGGGTTGCTATTTGCCGAACGTTTAACTCTAAAGCAATAATACCTTTCTGTTTGTTGTAATTCTCGAAGTGGCTCGGTGATTCTGGTAGGATTTTGAATTGGAAGTATGGGAATTGGATCTTGTGGCAGGTTTCTCACAGTTCAAATTTGGTGAATAGGGTGCAAATTCCCCATCGTCACTCAATGAAAGATTCTTCATGATCCTCCCATGAAATATTTCTCCTACCCGTTTTTACTAATGGTGGCTTGGTATAATGTATCCGCTGAAGAAATTCCGTGCTCCTTGGTAGGTAGCGGGCCTGAACTGCACTACGCCACCACAGCAAAAGGAGACCGGATTTGTGATTTCTCCTACGCAGGCTACCGAGGAGGAGGGGTGGCTTTGCCGGATGTCCCTGAAAAGGCCAAAGTGACCCCGATGGCAGGGGATTGTAGCGACAAGATTCAGGCTGCGATTGATGCAGTTTCCAGCATGCCGCTGGTCAACGATTTCAGGGGTGCGGTGGTCTTGGCGGCTGGCACATATAAATGCAGTAAGACACTGACTCTTCACACCAGCGGGGTCGTCTTGCGGGGTTCTGGTTCTAGTCGGGATGGAACGACCATTCAGATGACGGGTGCTCCTCACGCTTGCATTGTCATTGGTTTGAAGAGCGACACGCAGGAGGTAAAAGGCAAAAAGAAGTCGAAGAAAAAGAAAGATGCTGGAGAGGAGAAAGGCGGCTCTGGTGGTACCACCGAGATTGCAGATGATTATGTTCCATCTGGGGCTATCTCCTTGAACCTCGCGCTGAGTGATGCTTTTCAAGTTGGCGACCTGGTAAGAATTTCCCGGCCCGCTTCGGTGGAGTGGATTCATTTCATGGGAATGGACAACCTTATTTCCGACGGCGAAACGGGTCACTGGCTAAAGGAAGGCAAAGCCCTAACGCAGGACCGAGAGATCAAAGCGGTGAATGAAAAGCAGATCACTTGGGAAATGCCACTTACCGACTGCATTGATGTAAGTAAAATAGGGGCGAACCGTGGCACTGTTCAGAAGATTTCTGCTGATAAAAATCTATCGGAGTGCGGATTGGAAAACCTTCGGATTGAGGCTGTCGCGCCAAAAGGAGATTTTGTCGATGCTCAGAACAGTGGAGTTACCTTGGAGAGTTGTGAAGATGCCTGGGTTCGTAATGTTGCTACCTTAAATCAACTGCCCGATGTGGAGGTGGCTGATTCAGCCGAGCGGATTACACTTGAGTCGTTGGTGGCCAACCATCCTGCGACGGTTACCAAATCTTCTCGCTCCGCAGGCAAGGCGACCGATTTCCGCTTGGGTGGCAGGCAGACGCTGATGAACAAGTGTAGTTCGTCTGGTAACGGCTCCTTTTACGTATCCACCGCAGACCCTGAGTCGATGCTCAACGTAGTGTTGAACTGTATCTTTAGTGGTGATGGATCAATCCAACCGCATATGCGATGGTCGACAGGGCTCCTTTTGGATGGGTGTAAGCTCAGGGATGGGGAAATCATCCTTCGAAATCGGGGCGGGATGGGAAGTGGACATGGTTGGACGATGGGGTGGGGGGTTGTTTGGAACTGCTCAGCAAAGAAGATCACAGTTGAGCAAGCTCCAGGATGCGTGAATTGGTGTATCGGCAGCTCTGGTATTTACGAAACGGTTAGTGGAAATACCACGGAGTGGCTTTTTTCTAAGGGGTCACCTGTGAAGCCCGAGAGTTTGTATTTAGCCCAACTGAGGGCACGACTTGGGGATCAGGCACTCAAAGCGGTCAAGTAAAGCGAATGAAGGCCGAATATCCGGATGCCTCAAAGTTTACCCAAGAGCAGAAAGAGCAGTTCGACAGGCTGCCGATCAATCTCACGCGGATGCTTCTGCACTGTCCTGTTCCGATGGTTCAATCGTTCCTCGATTTCGGTTTGTCGTTCCGAACAGGGAATCTAGATCCAAAGATCAGGGAACTGGTGATTCTGAGGATGGGTACCTTGCGGGGCAGTTCCTACGAACTTTTGCATCATCTCCCAGCGGCCAGGTTGGCCGGATTGAGCGAGATGGAGATTTCTGCCATCACCTCCGCCAAGCCCTCTGGTCTTAATGAGAAATTTTCTCTCATGCTTCAGTTGGCAGATGACTGTTCTCAGCTAGGGAAGGTTTCCGACTCTACCTCAGAGAAGCTGGCAAAGATATTTTCGGTACCCGAGATTGCGGAAGCGACCCTTCTTGCTGGTTTCTACGAAATGGTGGCCTGTTTTCTCGAAACTACGGGAGTGAAGCTGGATGAACATGGACTAAATTGGGGCAAGGTAGATAGCGAGTCTGCTTAATCAAAGTAACAAGTGCTGGGTCAAAATTAGCGGCTTCCGCTTGTCTTTAAATTGTCACAAACGAATCTTAATAAGCCATTGAATGCTCAGTAAGTGGTGCTTACTTAATCACATGCGTACGATTTTATCTTTTCTATTTGTTTTGATGGTTGCTGGATCAGTTAAAAGTTCAGCTCAAATTAGCCAGATATTTCCTGATGGTTACTCGGTGACCGGGG
Organism: Verrucomicrobia subdivision 6 bacterium; assembly: GCA_947466515.1. GTDB lineage: Bacteria > Verrucomicrobiota > Verrucomicrobiia > Methylacidiphilales > Verrucolacustridaceae > Verrucolacustris. The sequence continues at coordinate 37,189 of CANIEM010000010.1, forward strand.
TCCGGGCATCAGACGCATCTGGTAATATGATTATCGCGGGTGGTACCGGAACCTCTCCTTTTTTCTATTCTGGGCCGCTTCCTTCTTCAGTGAACCCTGGAAATACCTACACCAATAATCTGGTGCCGATAATCAACGGAAGCGCCATCACGGGAACATCGACGTTTTATGGTCCCAATACTCCCTATTACAATTCATCGATCGGGGCGGGTAATGTGTTGGCGGTTGGTTCGTACAAGGAAACTCTTAGCTCCACCTATCAAAACGGTATGATGTATCTCGGGCCAATCACGGGGAGCGCATCTTCGAGTAACTGGACTTCGATTAAGGTTACCGAAAGCGTGGCAGGACAAGCGGTAGGGGACACTATTCCGCACAGCACCATGGGGAATCTGGTGGTGGGTAACTACAACACTGCAGTCCCGAGTAGTGGGCAGGGGTTCATTTATAACATTTCCGCACAAAGTTATAAGAAGTTGAGTTTTGGAGATGTCACAAGCGCTTTTGGTATCTGGCAGAATGGGGGATCGACTAGCTCTCTCTACACCATTGTCGGAGGCTACACTCTTTTGGGTGGCGATTCGCAGATTGGGTCCAAAGGGCAGCTCGGGTATATTGTAAATTACAATGCATCAGCGGACGCGTTTAGTAATTTCACCGAGCTCAGCCTGAACAATGATCGGTCTATCTTCACTCATGTCGAGGGCATTGCCGCCTACCAAGATGGTTTCTCACTTGCGACGATGTCTGTGAAAGACGGTCTGCTTAGTGCCGCCTACGCATTCGTCCCAGTTACTGCGGGTGGATTCGGTACAGCTAGTTGGGATGTAATTAACAATAACCTCAGCGGAACTTCAACCACTGGAGACACGGTGATCGATAGGTCCGTAATGGGTCTCTACACCACGACAGGAGGCGCTTCTGCCTCTTTTGTTTATAGCGTGCCCGAACCCTCCGCTCTCTCACTTCTGGCTGTTGGTATTGGCGGATTGGTGATGATACGTAGGCGTCGGTCGTAATCTGCAGTCGGCCTCAATTCCTTAAGCATTCAGCAATTACAAACCCCGCTAGCGTGTGGCGGGTATCTACCAGGTTCAGGTAATGAGATCGAAGCGGTCCAGATTCATCACCTTGCTCCACGCAGCGGCGAAATCTTTTACGAACTTCTCTTTGGCATCGTCTTGAGCGTATACCTCTGCGAGGGCGCGGAGTTCGGAGTTCGAGCCAAAGGCGAGATCCACTCGGGTGCCAGTCCACTTGACCTTGCCGGTTTTGCGGTCGTGTCCCTCGTAGAGACCACCAACAGCCGAGGGTTTCCATTCGATATCCATATCGGTGAGATTGACAAAGAAGTCGTTCGTCAGGACACCTGGTTTATCGGTGAACACACCGTGCTTGGTGTGACCGAAGTTGGTGTCGAGCACACGCATTCCGCCGATCAGGGCGGTCATTTCAGGGGAAGTAAGCTTCAACAACTGGGCTTTATCTACCAGACACTCCTCCGCAGGGGCTTTGAGTCCTTGGCGGGTGTAGTTACGGAAACCGTCGGCGAGCGTTTCAAGTGCACCGAAAGAAGCCACGTCGGTTTGTTCCTGAGTGGCATCGGTCCGACCCGGAGAGAAGGGGACCTTAATGTTGTGACCGGCTTTCTTGGCGGCCTCCTCCACAGCGGCGCATCCTGCAAGTACGATCAGATCCGCGGTGGAGACTTTTATTCCACCCGAGGCGGAGGCGTTAAACTCGGCTCGGATCGGTTCCAGCTTTTGAAAGGCTTGGCAAAGCTCCCTAGGTTCGTTGACCTCCCACGCGTTCTGGGGTGCGAGACGAAGACGCGCCCCATTGGCCCCACCCCGCATATCTGAACCGCGGAAAGTGGATGCGGAAGCCCAAGCGGCCTTAACCCACTGAGAAAGGGGAAGGCCTGAGGCAAGAATCTTGCTTTTGAGGGCGGCAATTTCCTTTTCGCCGATCAGCTTGTGATCGACTGCAGGAACGGGGTCCTGCCAGATGAGAATTTCTTTTGGAACTTCTGAACCGAGGTAGCGAGATCGAGGACCCATGTCGCGATGGGTTAGTTTGAACCAAGCGCGGGCAAAGGAGTCGGCAAAGAGTTCAGGATTTTTATGATAACGGTGAGAGATCGGACCATAAATTGGATCCATACGAAGAGCCATGTCGGCGGTGGTCATCATGGGCCGATGCTTTTTGGAGCGATCGTGGGCATCAGGAATCATGTCCTTCTCTTGAACATCCTTAGCCAGCCACTGCCATGCCCCGGCTGGGCTTTTCACCAGTTCCCATTCGTAGCCTAGAAGCATATTGAAGTAGCCCATGTCCCATGTTGTGGGATTGGGTTTCCAAGCCCCTTCAATTCCGCTGCTGGTGGTGTGAACGCCGACGCCCGTGCCGAACTTATTTTTCCAGCCTAAACCCATTTCTTCCATGGGAGCACCTTCGGGTTCGCGCCCGATAAGTGCGGGGTCACCCGCGCCGTGACATTTTCCAAAGGTGTGACCGCCTGCGGTGAGGGCAACGGTTTCTTCGTCGTTCATGGCCATGCGGGCGAAGGTTTCTCGGATATCCCGAGCGGAGCCGAGGGGATCGGGCTTTCCGTTGGGACCTTCTGGGTTCACATAGATCAGGCCCATCTGGACTGCGCCGAGGGGTTGCTCGAGCTCGCGATCGCCAGTGTAGCGTTTGTCTCCGAGCCAAGTGGTTTCGGATCCCCAGTAGATATCATCCTCGGGTTCCCAGATATCTTCGCGGCCGCCGCCAAAGCCGAAGGTTTTGAACCCCATAGACTCGAGGGCGACGTTACCTGTGAGGATAAAGAGATCGGCCCAGGATAGTTGGTTGCCATACTTTTTCTTAATTGGCCAGAGGAGGCGGCGGGCTTTGTCGAGATTGATGTTATCGGGCCAGCTGTTGAGAGGGGCAAAACGCTGATTACCTGTGCCTGCTCCACCTCGGCCATCAGAAATCCTGTACGTTCCAGCGCTGTGCCAAGCCATACGGATAAAGAAGGGACCGTAATTTCCCCAATCAGCAGGCCACCACTCTTGCGAGTCGGTCATGAGTGTGCAGAGATCTTTTTTTACGGCGGCGAGGTTGAGTTTTTTAAATGCCTCGGCGTAGTTGAAGTTCTTGTCCATCGGGTTGGACTTTTCTGAGTGCAGGTTGAGAATCTTGAGATTGAGACGCTGCGGCCACCAAGAGTCGTTGGATGGTGCGATGGGTTCGGTTCGGGCTCCGGTGCTACCAGAAAAGGGGCATTTGGATTGGGTGGACATAGTCGATTTTCCTTACTTCATTCCGGCTGAAAATCTTTGAATTCCAGCCTGAAAAAGCTCTGTAAATGTATAGCCGAGAAGGGGAAAATCAAATTGAAACCGGTAGAAAATAAGGAAAAGAGGTGGGTGGATTACGAGGGAGGATTTTCGGATAGGGTGACACCAGAGTTATTTTCGAGGAAGAAGTCGATCGACCAGGCGGTTTCAAAAAGGACAACCGTTCGGTTTCCGGCGTCGGTAGCTTGAATGGCGGTGGAGGGCAGAACGAGGGGCTTTGGGTTGGAACGGGATTCTGTGGGCCAGCGGACGAATTTCCAGCGAGCAGGCTCGATCCGAGTTTCGGCTCCATATTCGGACTCGAGGCGATGACGGAGGACATCGAACTGCAGGGGACCGACGGCGCCAAGGAGGGGAATGGCGGAGGTATTTCCTTCGAGCTGATATTTCTGGGCGACTCCTTCCTTGAGGAGTTGATCGAGGCCTGTGCGGAAACGCTTTTGCATGGCGCTGGTGGCGCAGTGGACGAAGGCAAAGCACTCCGGTGGAAAGCGTGGGATCTCGTCGAAGAGAGTGCTTGGTTCTTCGGTGAGGGTATCGCCGATTTGCAGATCGTGATTTCCGACCAGACCAACAACATCGCCTGGCCAAGCGTCGTCGACAGTTTCGCGTTCACGGGCAAAGAGGCGTTGGGAGTTAGAGAGACGTAGATTCTCCCCGGTACGGGGATTGAGTGCGACCATATCTCGGCGGAAGTGTCCTGAGACTACTCGGACGAAGGCGACACGATCCCGATGACGTGGATTCATATTGGCTTGGATCTTGAAAACGAATCCTGAGAAGGATGGAGATTCAGGGAGAATTATTTCCTTGGAAGAGCGGCGAGGGCCAGGGGGCGAGGCGAACTGGAGGAAGCGTTCGAGGAGGAGGCGGACGCCGAAATTATTTGCGGCACTACCAAAAAAGACGGCGGTGAGTTTGCCTGCACGCAGGTCGTCGAGTTGAAAGTTGGCTCCCGCTCCATCGAGAAGGGCGAGTTCATCCCGGAATTTCTGATAGGCATCGGGAGAGAGGGATGCACGGACTTTAGGATCGTCGACGCCTCCGACCTGTTCGGGAGCGCGAAAGGCACCTCCGGGGACTTTTTCGAAGAGGTGGACCTCTTTTTCCTGCCGGTCATAGACCCCACGGAATTCGGGACCACTGCCTAAGGGCCAGACGCAGGGTGCGGCATGTATACCGAGAACGTTTTCAAGCTCATCCAGAAGATCGAGGGGGTCACGAGCGGGGCGATCGAGCTTGTTCATGAAGGTAAAGATGGGGACTCCGCGGCGTCGACAGACTTCGAAGAGTTTTCGGGTTTGGGGTTCGATTCCTTTGGCAGCATCGATGACCATAACTGCGGCATCGACGGCGGTAAGGACTCGATAAGTATCTTCGGAAAAGTCTCGGTGGCCTGGGGTATCGAGGAGGTTGACGACGTGGTCGCCGTAAGGGAACTGGAGGACGGTAGAGGAGACGGAGATTCCGCGTTGCTTCTCGAGCTCCATCCAATCGCTGGTGGTGGCTCTTTGGTTGCGACGAGCGGTGACGCTGCCTGCGAGTTGGACTGCCCCGCCGTAAAGGAGGAACTTCTCGGTGAGAGTGGTCTTTCCTGCGTCGGGATGAGAGATAATGGCAAACGTGCGGCGCCTCGCGATTTCGCGGGCGGCCAGAGGGTTAGCTGGGCTAGAGATCGGGGTCATGCAGTTTGCTTCCTTCTTGTGCCAAGTGACTCGGCAAATCGGTCCACGACAGCGGGTGAATCCCGCGGTTCGGCTGAGAAGGATTCAAAGGCAATTCTACGGGCGTAGCAACGTAGGAATCTTTCGAGGAGCTGGGGCGTAGGGTGGTGTTTAGTTCTTGTGGGGGTCGGATCAAATCGGACAGAGTGGGGGGATGAAAAGAAGCCTCTTTATGATTCTGTTTTTTGCAGCGAATGGGTTTAGCCAGACCGCGGCGGTGACTCCTCCACCTGCGGCACCCCCCGTGAGGCCTTTTATCAAGTGGGCGGATGCGAATGACCAAGATTATTACGG
>CANIEM010000011.1 GCA_947466515.1 Verrucomicrobia subdivision 6 bacterium
TATAGGCAGACCAATCAAAGGCAAGTAGAGTGGGAGGTAGGAATTGGAAAAAGGTCAAAAAGAGTTATACTCTAAGGCGTTATGTGGTAACTACATATCAGGTGTAATAATTTCGCAATTCGAAACACTGGAAGCTGTTTCTTTAAATACACACGAACCATGTATTTAAGTTGGAGCCGGCTATCAGATTTGAACTGATGACCCGCGGTTTACAAAACCGCTGCTCTACCCCTGAGCTAAGCCGGCAATAGTCTTATCTTCGTGCAGAAGGCTCCCTCTGCAAGCCCGCTCTCCGACCCCATAAACCTAAACGTTGTAGGTGGAAGAAGCAGTTGTCCCGCCGTGTCCCGTCCAGTTTGTATGAAAGAACTCGCCCCGAGGCTTATCCACTCTCTCATAGGTGTGAGCCCCAAAGTAATCCCGCTGGGCCTGAAGAAGATTGGCAGGCAAAACCGCACTGCGGTAGCTATCAAAAAAGGCTAACGCGGTGCTAAACGCTGGAACCGGAATCCCACGCTTGGCCGCGGCCGCCACCACTGTCCGCCAGCCCTTTTGCGACTTCTTCACCTCGCCCCTAAAGTAATCGTCCAAGAGCAAATTGCTCAACTTGCCATTCTTATCGTACGCCTCCTTGATTTTACCCAAGAATCGCGAACGGATAATGCACCCGCCACGCCACATCAAGGCGATGCCGCCGTAATTCAGGTTCCACTTATACTCCTTCGCCGCCGCCCTCATCAGCATGTAGCCCTGCGCATAGCTGACGATCTTCGAGGCATACAACGCATCCCGAATCTCCGCAATGAACGCTTTCTTTTTCTCAGGATCTTTCGCTGCCGGGAGCAAAGGCTTCGGTCCCTTCAACTTCTTCGCCGCCGCCACTCTCTCATCCTTCAAGGCGGAAACACAACGAGCATAGACCGCTTCCGCCATCAAGGTGATCGGAATTCCAAGATCCTGCGAATTGATCACCGTCCACTTGCCCGTCCCCTTCTGCCCCGCTGTATCCAGAATCTTATCCACCAGCGGCGACCCATCAGCGTCTTTCTTCGCCAAAATATCTCTGGAGATCTCAATCAGGTAGCTATCCAACTCCCCCTTATTCCAATCCGCAAAAACATTGTGCATCTCATCAGGGGTCATCCCCAAACCGTTCTTCATCAGATTATACGCCTCGCAGATCAGCTGCATGTCTCCGTACTCAATTCCATTATGCACCATCTTGACGTAGTGACCTGCCCCTTGCTCCCCTACCCAATCACAACAGGGCACCCCTCCGTCCACCTTCGCAGAAATATCCTGCAAAATCTTTTTCACAAAGGGCCAAGCCGCTGGCGAGCCCCCAGGCATGATACTCGGACCGTGCCGTGCACCCTCTTCCCCACCCGATACCCCCGTACCAATATAAAGCAGTCCTTTGGCTTCAACTTCCTTTTGCCGCCTGTTCGTATCCTCAAAAAGCGAATTACCGCCGTCGATAATAATGTCCCCTTTTTCCAAGAATGGCATCACCTCTTGAATAAAATCATCCACCGGTTGACCCGCCTTGACCAAAAGCATCACCCTCCGCGGCCTCTTCAACATCGAGACCATCTCCTGAATCGAGTGGGCTCCCAACACTTTTGTGCCCTTCGCTTGGTTCGCGAGGAAATCGTCCACCTTGGAGACGGTACGATTAAAGGCCACCACGGTGTAACCGTGGTCATTCATGTTCAGAATAATGTTTTGGCCCATGACGGCCAGCCCGATGAGGGCGATATCACCTTGGGGTTCGTTTGACATAAATTATCTTTGAATACGGGCCGATCCGCCCTGCGCAAAAGCCTTCACCTGATCGACCGTCGCCATGGTGGTATCGCCAGGGAACGTCGTCAGTAGTGCTCCGTGAGCCCAGCCGAGTTTGACTGCTTCCGCCGCATCCAACCCAGAAAGTAGCCCGTAAATAAAACCACCCGCAAAACCATCCCCGCCTCCCACCCGATCAATCACCTGCAGTTCACAAGTCGGCGCCTGATGGGTCTCCCCATTCACCCAAGCCACCGCACTCCAACTATGGTGGTTCGTGGTATGGACTTCTCGCAAGGTAGTCGCCACCGCCTGGACGTGCGGATGTTTCTTAATGACATTTTTAATCATACTCAAGAAAGCGCTTGGATCGATTTTCGATTTCGCATGCACATCAGGCCCAGGAATGCCCAAGCCCAACTGCAAATCCTCCTCATTCCCCACCAAAACGTCCACGTGCTTGACGATCTTATCGAGAATTGCCACCGCCCGATCGTGTCCGCCGTGAATATTCCAGAGCTTCGCCCGGTAATTCAGATCAAACGAGGTCACCGCCCCTGCCGCCTTGGCTGCTTGCATCGCTTCAACGATCAGCTCAGGGGTCGTAGTCGAAAGAGCTGCGAAAATCCCCCCACTATGAAACCAGCGCACCCCACCCGCGAAAATCTTCTTCCAGTCAAAATCCCCTGGCTTGAGCAATCCAGCCGCTTCATTACACCGATTATAGAACACCACTGGAGCACGCACCCCATGACCGCGATCACTGTACACCGCCGCCATATTCGGACCGTTCACCCCGTCATGCTTGAATTTCTTGTAAAAAGGTTTCACCCCCATCGCTCGTACCCGCTCGGCAATCAGGTCACCAATCGGATACTCGACCATGGCTGAGGCCAACCCAGTCTGCATTCCAAAGCAGTCGGCTAGATTCGCCGCCACATTAAATTCGCCCCCGCTGACGTGAATTTGACACTCGGTCGCTTTACGAAAAGGAATGATTCCAGGATCCAACCGATGCACTAAAGCCCCCAACGAAAGGAAATCGAGCGCTCCATCGGGTTTGACCTTTAGTTTAGTACTCATGAATGCAAAGCAACTTAAAGGGAAAACCTCTTTTTGTTAAGCAGAATGTTCATCTTCAAGGCGATACAGATTCTCCCCAGCCTTCGGAACCAGCAAAATCCCCTCCTCTTCGCGATTAGCAAAGTCTTCCTTTCGAATCGTTTTAGGGTCCCGATAACCAAGATTAATCTCGCGACAAATCTTTTCTGGTATTCCCGTCGCTAAAACCACCCGGGCTCTCGGTTTTTCGACTCCATTCTCGTAGGTTCCGCCACCATAGACGTGGGTGGAGTGGGCCAGTACTCCCCAGGACTCATCCTTGAACTTGTCCCACTGCTTTAAAAAATAGTCCCGGCAGTGATACCCGAGCCGACGGATCAACTTTCCGTGGGTGATCGACACTTCCGTCAGATGCGGAGCGTAAATAATCAGCTCCCCGCCCTCGGCCAAAACTGGCTCCAGTTTGTACATACACTTCCCTGCCACCCACAGTTCGTCATACATCGCAGGGGCACAGGATAAGATCTGCCGAAACGGCTTCTTTTTACGAATGATGTGAAGCTGTGCCGAAAGATCGGCCGCCTTTTCCCAAGCGGACTCAGGGGTTCCCACAAATAAGCCCGCCAAAGATGCATCGGCTCGCACCACCATCGAGACACACCATTTCCGCGTCTTGACCAGCGCTGCCGCCCGGTCGACCACCTTGCGGACTGGGGTCCACTTTTTCCCGATGATTCCTGGATTGGTGACCACCGCTCCAAGCCAATGAAAGAAGTTCAGAACCTCGGGACCGCTGATCCCTGGAAAAAGGTACTTGTTGCCACCGGAAAATCCGACGACTTCATGAGGAAAGGTCGGCCCCAGTATCACCAGCTCGTCATACTCCAACGCCACACGGTTGATCCGAACCTTAACCTCCATCTCAAAGAGGCCACTGGTCAGATCCCGGATTTCGCTAGAAGGAATTTTCCCGATCTCGACCAAGGCCCGATCATCATCCCAGGCATGATTCAGAAGTTGAACCTTGGGATAAGACTTCTCCTTCTCTGCCAGAGTCAGATCCAGTCGATGACAGATCGCCTCCTGACTCATCGGCGGATGGGTTCCCAGTGCCACCATCACATCGACCTTTTTCGCCACCGAGCCTAACGAGGCGTGGACCTCCTTGAACATCTGCCCGACTGGGGCCGTGCGGGTATGATCGGGAACGATCAGCAGAACTTTTCGATTCTTGAATTCACCCTGGGGCAAGCCTGTCTTGAGGATTTGTTTCACCTCCTCAGGAGAAAGGGATTTCTCGGCCATCAGATCGTCTGGGAAAGGAAACCGCCATCCACCCGAAGATCGATGCCAGTCACAAATCCACTCGCCTTCGGGCTAGCCAGAAAGACCGTTGCCCCGATCAGCTCATTCGGCTCACCGAAACGGCCCATGGGGGTGTGCCCCATGATCGATTTGGCCCGATCGGTTGGGGTGCCGTCATCCTTAAAGAGAAGCTTCCTGTTTTGTTCGGCGGGGAAGAAACCTGGAGTGATGGTGTTGACCCGTATTCCGTGGGGAGCCCATTCCCTAGCCAGAAACTGGCTCAAACTGATCACCGCGGCTTTGGCGGCAGAATACGCCACCACCTTGGAGAGTGGAATATGGGCGGAAACGCTGGCGATATTGATGATGCTTCCCTTTTTCCGCTTGAGCATTCCCGCGCCGAAGACCTGACACGGCAAAAGGGCTCCGCCAACAAGATTGAGATCGAAGTTCTCCTTCCAAGCTGAGAGGGCGAGAGTGGTCATCGGATTCTCTGGAGTGACCACTGCCGCTGGTTGGTTTCCTCCAGCCGCATTCACTAAAATGGTGGTTGGCCCGAGCTCCTTTTCTACTCTCTGCTCGGCCTGCTCGAGACCTTTCGGATCCAAAGCGTCAACCGACAAGAAAATAGCCTGCCCGTGCTTGGAAAGTTCTTTGGCCTTGGCCTCACCCCTCTCCTTATTTCTGCCTAAAATGGCAACCTTGGCACCGGCTTGGGCTAAGCCCTGCGCCATCGCCCCGCCGAGACCTCCAGTCCCGCCAAGAACAACCGCCACTTCACCCGTAAGGTCGAATAGAGGATCTATCTTCATAACTCAACCATCCTAGTCGAAAACCATCCTTAGGGCACACCGCAATTTACGATGCCTGGCACCCTTTCCCGTGCTCGCAGCATGCTCGCAGCATGCTGCGAGCACGGATAAGGGCGGCCTTGAGTAGGTATCGCCCCATATTCACCTTACTTAGTATTGACTAGTAAGGCGAAACGAGCCACCTTGTCTTATGGCTACGATCAAGCTCACTTCGAAGCGTCAGGCGACCCTCCCGGTTCAAGTCTGCCAGGAGCTCGGAATTGCCATCGGGGATAAGATGGAACTTCTGCCTCTGCATCACAACAACCAGAAGGTATGGGTGCTGAAACCAGTCCTGAAATCCACATCGCCATGGATCGGTTCCTTAAACCATTTCGCTGCGCAGGCCAAGTCCCCTTGGACCCGTGAAGGCCAAGGGGAACTCACCGGCCGAGCTATGGCTCGGGATTCAGGTAGATGAGTTCCGGTCTCGATACGAGTTTTATCATCCGCCTCTTAACTGGCGATCCCCCCGACCAGGCGGCACGAGCACAGGCAATGCTGGAGCGCTGTATTGAGCGCGGCCAACGGCCGCTCGTCACCGACCTGGTTGTCGTCGAAGCCTATTTTGCTCTGCAATCCCATTACCAAGTCCCCAAGGCCGAAGCATTGGAAGCCTTGCTGCGTCTACTGCAAAGCGGAGACGTAAAACCGGTGGGCTTTGCACTGGAAATCATGAAGAGCACTCCCAATCTGGCCATGGCGAAACCAGGCTTTGTCGATCGAATCATCCACGCTGAGGTTCGAAGCCATAATAGCCGATTGCTGACCTTCGAAAAGGCAGCAACAAAACTGGCAAGCACAACCGTCCTCTGACCCAAGCCAACACCCCACAAAACAGATTTAAACCTTCCCCGCCTCCATTCCGAAATACGCTGTGGCGTTGCGATAAGAGATATCCCGGACCATTCCCTCCAGTAGTTTCATATCCTTGGGCAACGTTCCGTTCTCCACCTCTTCCCCAAGGATCTGACAGAGCAACCTGCGGAAATATTCGTGCCGTGGATAGCTCAGGAAACTTCGTGAATCGGTAATCATCCCGACAAAGTTAGCTAGGAGCCCCAAACTCGAGAGCGCGTTCATCTGCCACTTCATCCCCTCCAGTTGATCGAGAAACCACCAGCCGCTCCCGAACTGAATCTTGCCCCTCACCCCACCCCCTTGATAGTTCCCGCACAACGTTGCCACGGCGTAGTTGTCCGCTGGATTCAAATTATAGAGCACCATCTTGGGTAGTTTGCCACGCCCCTCCAACTCATCCATGTACCCCGCCAATCGATCGATCTGCGGCCAATCCCCAATCGAATCAAAACCACTATCAGGCCCAATCTCCTTCGCGCCCTTTGAATTGGCATTCCTCAAGGCTCCAAAGTGCAACTGTTTCACCCAACCCCGCTTGGCGTCCAACTCCCCGAAATAGACCATCATGAATCCTCGATACGCATCCATATCGGCCAGATCCACTCGCCTGCCCTCCAAAGCCATCCCATAAACTCGTGCCGCATCTTCCTCACTTCCTCCCTTGCCGTAGGCATGATTTAGGCCGTGATCGGAAAGTCGGCCGCCCTGCGCATGAAAAAACTCATGCCGTTTGTCTAATGCGGTCAGAAAAGCAGAAAACGTAGCACAAGAAGATCTCGTCGCCTTTTCTAACTTAAAAACCCACTCACGGAAAAGCGCAGGTTGCTCCACTTGCAACGCCTTGTCGGGCCGGAAAGCAGGATAAACCCGAGTTCCCATTCCGCTGGCACGAATCTTCTGGTGATGAGCCAAATCGTCACAGGGATCGTCCGTCGTCCCGATGACCGACACCCGATTAGCTTTGAGGATCTTCTGGGCCGAAAGGCTTTTCAGCTTTTCGTTCGCCTTAGACCAGATCTTCGGGGCGCTCTCCTCATTAAGGATTTCTTTGATCCCAAAAAACCGATCCAGCTCCAGATGGGTCCAGTGCCAAAGAGGATTACGAATCAAACGCGGCAAGGTTTGGGCGTAGGCGAGAAACTTTTCGTACGGTCTGGCCTTGCCCGTAATGTGGCTTTCGGGAATGCCATTGGCCCGCATCGCGCGCCACTTGTAGTGATCTCCTCCTAGCCAAACCTCCGACAAATCAGCCCATTTCTTGTCCTCCGCAATCTCCTTAGGCGAAAGATGACAGTGATAGTCGTAAATCGGCTCCTGTGCGGCGGACGCATAAAGCTCCTGTGCCGTCTTCGTCGTCAGCAAGAAATCAGGCTGAGTGACCGGGTTCTTGACTGGGACACTCTTGACCATCTTCCGGGTTGGCTTACTAGTGGCACGCATCAAAGTAGTATAGCTGGATTAGCCCTATCGAGAAGAGCCAATTGGACTTCTCACAATGGTTAAAATTCGTGCACCGACCGAAATAGGACCAGTGCCACCTTTCGTTGCTCTAACTAACTGTAAAAATTAAAGACGCCTAGACCATCCAAAAGGAGTAGAATTAAGAATAGCTAATTGTCTTGGTGATTTCCTTACAGGAAATCACTACTGACTCCCGCAAAAACCAGTGCCGAGACTACTATTCGGCTTTAGTTGGGGCGTTGGTCGGTGCCGCAACCTTGGTCACCGCTATGGATGCAGCGGTGGCGAAGTCGGTGGTCTTAGGGGTAACCGAGGCCATCGATTTAGTCACAATATCAGTCACAGCTTTGGGTTCATCGTTGATTGTGACCTTGGTTTCCGCATCGATCAGGAAAGCGGTGGAAGCATCTGCCCCCTTAGGCTTAACCGTGATCTTTTTATCTGAAATATAACCGACCTTCCCTGTAACCGTTTCTGCGGTCGAATTCGTTACGGCTGGCTTTTTTACCTTGGCAGGCGCGGGAGTCTCTTGGGCAAAGCAAAAAAATGTTCCAAGGATGGTGAGGAGTAGAAGGGTAGTTAGTTTTTTCAAAGGAGTTGCCTTTCTGGTTAAGTTACAAATCATTCCAGATCGGCTGATAGACACAATTTATTTTACGCGGTTTCGATGCGCACAGGTTCCAGCCTGGGATTCAGAAGCTGGAGAATGAGAAGGGAAAATAAGTAGGCTCCCGCACAAAAGGCGAAAAGGATCCCGTACCCTGCTGCGACATTTCCAGACGCCTTGTACGAGTCGAGCAGGATACCCGTGACGATTGGAAAGAGCATTCCTCCGATGGCTCCCGCCATTCCCCCAATCCCAATGACCGAAGCCACCGCCTGTTTAGGAAAGGAGTCGGAGACGGTCGTAAACAAATTCGCCGAAAAGGCTTGATGCGCAGCCCCGGCCAGCCCGATCAAAAGGACAGCTCCCCAATCCGAAGCCCCTGTCACCGCTAGAATCGGAACGACACAAAGAGCAAAGAGAAGCATTCCCCCTTTCCTTGCACGATTCATCGAGCAACCCATTTTCGCCAAATGACCCGTCACCCACCCTCCCGCAATACTCAGAACGGTCACGATCGAGTAGATCGTCACAAGGAGTACCCAGCTTTTTTTAATATCGAGTCCTCGGGTCTGCTTAAAGAAGTCAGGCAGCCAGATCAGAAAAAACCACCAGACAGGATCGGTAATCAGCTTAGGAATAATAAAAGCCCACGTCTGCCGATACCCCAAGAGCTGGCCCCATGGTATTTTCGCACCGCTTTTAGAAACTCCCGCCGCTTCATCACTGCGAATCAAAGATAACTCCTGGGGAGTAAGCCCTTTCATTTTATCGGGAAGTTGAAACCAGGGAATCCAGAAAAGCAGCCAAACGAAACCAGCCAGACCTGCCGCAATAAAAGTTGATTGCCATCCCCAGGTAAAAGCCATCCAAGGAACAATTGCGGGTGCGACAATCGCTCCTACATTGGTTCCTGCGTTAAAGATACTTGTGGCAAGTGCCCTCTCCTTCTTTGGAAACCAGAGAGCAACGGTTTTAATCGCCGCAGGAAAGTTCCCTCCCTCACCTAAGCCCAGAGCCACCCTTGCCCAAATAAAACCACCGACACTTCCTACCAAGGCGTGTCCCATAGCCGCCACACTCCACGCTGCGATCGATACGGTGTAACCGATCTTCGTGCCAAAACGGTCGATAAACCAACCGAATCCAAGAAGACTAAGCCCATAAGCTCCTTGGAAAGCTGAGTTGACCATTCCAAACTCCGCATTAGTCCAGTGAAGTTGCTCATCCAGGATCGGCTTAAGAAGGGAGAGAATCTGACGATCGATGTAGTTGATCGTCGTGGCGAAGAAAAGGAGAGCGCATACAGCCCAGCGATTTCCAATCATCCTCGCGATAGCATTCATGGATTCATCTCCTTCTTTCTCCAATATTTCTCCATGGCAGGTTTCAGTAACGTGGCCATTTGCTGGTACCCCTTAATATTTAAATGAAGTCCATCCGCTACATAAAGATCTTCCTTGGATTCCCCCTTCGCATTTTCCAAAACAGGGTTCACATCCACATAAAATACCCCGTCCCTTTTTTTGCTTAATTCTTGATACCCTCGATTAACCGCATCAACCGCCTCAATCTGCCCATCCTTTCGCTTTTGAGGGCATCGATGAATTGAAACCAGCAACACTTGGATCGAAGGATCTAGCTTTTTCACCTTGTCCAACCACTCCTCCGTTCTCGCCAACACTTCCTTAGGATCTTTCTTCCCTTTAATGTCGTTACTCCCGCAGTACCAGACGATCAGTTGTGGACGGCAAGGCGACACCACCTGATCAAAGAACATCAGCTGATGCGAGGTCTGGGAACCTCCAAAAGCTCGATTCGTAACCGGCAAAGGCACGAGATCGGTCACCGCATTAGTCCAACGCTTGAAAGTACTACTTCCCACAAGAAGAATCCCCCCAGGCTCAGGAGCTACCAGATCCCCAAACTTAGCTACCTCGGCACTATATTTATTCGTGGATGCCGTGGTAACGGTTTCCCCAGAAATGTAATTCGATCCAATTGAAATTAAGAATACAACGGCAGACAAAGTGTTAAGCCGGAAACTACTCATTTTGTGAGTCAGAGATTATCTGGCTCAAGAGAATATGATAGATTTATTCCATAGGAAGGGGCGCGGGCTTAGAATCTGCAAAGGAAAGAATCTTTTTTCTGTGCCAAAAGTACTTTCCCTCTACAAAGAAAGGATGTCATCCACTACGCTTGTCTTCGGGTTTGCCTACCTCATTCTCGGTATATCTGGCTTTGTTCTCACAGGTTCGGTTCACAAAACCGCCCTCATCCCTTGTGTTTTTGGCGTGCTCTTTCTTGTTTTCGGTCTTTTGGGGCGCAAGGAATCTCTTCGTAAACACGTGATGCATGCCGCGGTACTCATCGCCCTTCTCGCCTTTATTGGTACGGCTCGCTCTCTCCCCCATCTACCCGAACTATTCAACGGCACCGCCGAGAAACCGGCCGCCATCATCACCCAATCTCTCAACGCGGGCCTCTCTATCCTCTACATTATTTTAGCCGTCCGCTCCTTTAACCAAGCTCGCCGCGCCCGCCTTTCCTAATCCCCTGCACCATTTCGGTAATCTGGCGGGCAAACCCCAGATCTTCTTTAACAAATCCTGGTCGATTCCAAGGAGTCAGTCCCAAAAGATCGTAACTCACACGGATCTGCCCCGTCGTCCCCTTGCCCGCTCCAATCCCGATCGTGGGAATTTGCAAGGCGCCGGTCACCTCTGCCGCCGCTTCTGCAGTCACCAACTCCAAAACAATCGCACAAGCTCCTGCCCTTTCCATTGCCTGAGCGTCCGCCTTCATCCGCTGAACTTCCTCTACCGTTTTTCCCTTCCGCTTGTACCCACCCTCCTCCAACACCTTTTGTGGCAACATTCCCAAATGCCCAATCCATGGAATCTTTGCCTGCTGAAGCGCTTTCCACTGGGGCTGACTCTCTTTTCCTCCCTCGGGCTTCACCGCATCTGCACCAGCCCGTAAAAGGAGCTTCGAATTTTCGACACAAGCTTCCGCACTCTCATAAGATCCAATAGGTAAATCGGCCGAGATCATCGCCCTCGTTCTACCCCGTGCCACCGCTTCCGTCGCCCGGACCATATCCGCCATCGTCACCCCCGTGGTATCGGCCATCCCCAGCACCACCATGCCCAAGCTGTCCCCCACGTGAATCAGATCGACCCCCGCTTCATCTAACACTCGGGCCAGCGGATAATCATAAGCCGTCAGCGCTAAAAGAGACTTTCCCTTGGGCCAATCTCGCAACTGCTCAGGAGTTAATCGACTTCTCGACATCACATTCCTCTCTGTTGCCGCAACCAGCACGCCGTTTCTCCAACGGTTCCAGGCAAACCCACTATCCTGCGTTCTGGACATATTTCAGCTAATAGCTCCATGACAAATCGTCGTTGCCCCATTCGCGGATGAGGAAGCTCCAAACGAGAAGTTCTCATCTTCACATCCCCCGCATAAAGCAGATCGAGATCCATCCGCCGTGGTTCGTTTCGTAATCGCAAAGTTTTACGGCCACGCGACCGTTCGTAGTTTTGGGTTTGATCGAGTAAGCCCTCAACACGTCCCCCCCAAACAATCTCAGCAACTTGATTAAGGAAAGAGGGAGATCCAGACAAACAATCCACCGGCTCCGTCTCAACTTCGGAGCTAAACTTCGCTCCAGGATCAAAACCGCGCAACCATCCGCGAACCTGCGCCAATTCTGCAGAACGGTCTCCCACATTCGATCCCAGCCCAATCCCGACCCGCATCAGCTCAAACCAAGGACATCGACCATGCGATAGGCCTTTGCTGGCTTGCCCACTAGCCAATGTGCCGCTCGCAACGCCCCACGTGCAAAAACATCTCGAGAACTGGCCCGGTGGATCAGCTCGATTCTTTCCCCATCCCCTGCCAGCAAAACAGTGTGATCTCCCACCACATCTCCACCACGAACCGCATGAACCCCAATCTCGTCTTCGGAACGTTCTCCAGGCTCCCCCGAACGACCGTGTCTCGCCACAACCTCCGCTTTGGTACGGCGCGCTTCCGCTAAGATCTCAACCAATCGCTTAGCGGTTCCACTAGGGGCATCCTTCTTCAGGCGGTGATGAATCTCAATCACCTCAGGATCAAACCCCTCAGGCAGTGCCTTGGCTGCCTGCTCCGTAAGATAAAAAAGAAGATTCACCCCAAGAGAAAAGTTGGGAGAAAGAATCAAAGGAACTTGGCGAGCCGCCGCGGCGATCATCCCCGCTTCCGCCTCGGTGTGACCAGTTGTCCCACAAACGTAGGCGACTTTCAAGGCACAGACCTGTTTCAGCACCGATTCTGTGGCCGAACGATGACTAAAATCGATGACCACCTGTGCTTTTGCCAACACCTTCGCCATGTCGTCCCCCTGATCGGCCTCCCCCACCACCTCGAAGCCCTTATCTTGACGCGCAAGAGCGAGAATGGCTTGCCCCATTCTTCCTTTCGCTCCGACCATGACGAGTTTCGTTGCCATTTGACTTTCTTACTTCGAGTTTAGGTTAACCCCGCATGTTTTAAAGTCGCAAAAAGTTTTTTTCTGTTTTCTTCCATCATCGGTACCAAGGGCAATCTCAGTTCATCCGCCAGCCAACCCTTCTCTGCCATCGCTGCCTTCACCGGTCCAGGATTACTCTCGATAAATAAATCTCGGAAAACCGCCGCATATTTTCCATGCAACTCCTCCGCCTTCGCCCAATCTTTTTTCTTGGCCGCGTCCACCAGTGACTTCACTTCAGCAGGGATTAGATTGGAGGCAACGCTAACCACCCCGACCGCCCCACGCTTCATAAACTCGACTGTTAATCCATCATCCCCACTTGTCACCTCGAAGGTAGAAGGCACCACCTTTCGAATTGCATCCACTCGCTCCGCCTTACCTCCTGCTTCCTTGATCGCACAGATCATTGGACACTCTTTCGCCAATCGTCCGATCGTTTCCACCGTAATCTCCACCCCACAACGCCCAGGCACGCTATAGAGCATGATCGGCAAGTCCACCGCTTGGGCGATCGCCCGAAAATGTTGAAACATCCCCTCAGGAGTCGGCTTGTTATAATACGGAGCGACCAGAAGAAGCCCGTCCGCCTTGGCTTGGCATGCTCCCGTGGATAACTCAATCGCCTCCGCGGTGCTGTTCGATCCTGTCCCCGCTACTACTTTCGTCCTTTTTTTTGCAAACTGCACCGCCAACTCAATCACCCGCACATGCTCCTGCATGTTCAAAGTTGGCGACTCGCCCGTCGTGCCCACCGGAATGATTCCCTCAATCCCTGCCGCTACTTGCCGCTCAATCAACGCTTCGAAAGCTTTAACATCCACTTGCCCATTACGGAAAGGGGTAACTAGCGCGGTATAGGTTCCTTCAAACATTGAAGACTCCCTCATAGACGATTCGTGCAGGCCCTTGCAGGGTAACTTTTCTCGGGCGCCCGTTCTCTAAAATAAAGTTCACCGTCAAAATATCACCGCCGCGGGTCAAAACCTTTATCGGTGCCTTCACTCCCCTTCGTATGCTGGCCAGAATTGATGAAGCCACCACACCCGTTCCGCAGGCCAGCGTCTCCGCCTCGACCCCACGCTCATAGGTACGTACCTCGATCCGATTTTTCCGGCCCACCGCGACAAAGTTCACGTTGGTGCCTGAAGGGGCAAAAGCGGAGTGGAAGCGAATCGCCCTTCCACTCTTCACTACCTCGGCCGTTTCGACCGACCGAACGAACTCCACCACATGCGGTACTCCCGTGTTCAAAAAGTCCAACTTTACTCGACGCCCTGCGGCCGTGATTTCCTTACCCATTCGCGGCAGTCCAGGATCGGGCATCGAAACCCTCACCTCTTGACCTACCAGATCCAAAAGAATGAGCCCTGCCTTGGTTTCGACCCTCAACCTTTGCCCGCGCCCTCCGGCGACCTCTTTCGCTAGCAAAGCAAAACAGCGTGCCCCATTCCCACACATCTCTGCTTCACCGCCATCCGCGTTGTAGTAGCGCATTCGAAAATCAGCCCCTCGGCCGCGTGGCTTTTCCACCACCAGCACCCCGTCGGCTCCTGCACCCCGTTGACGATCACACCAAGCGGCAATCTTTTCCCGGCTCAATCCCAGGGGCTTGCGACGACCGTCCAAACCAAGGAAATCGTTTCCCGCTCCTTCCAACTTCCAAAAAGCAATCCTTCGGCTCATGAAATCTTCTCCCCCCGCCAAAGATCGACCACCTTTTCACGGGTTCGAATCACTCGCGCCCGATTTCCTTGGACCAGAATCTCGGCGGGACGAGGTCGTGTGTTGTAGTTGGAGCTCATCGAAAAACCATAGGCCCCTGCGCTGAGAATCGCCAACCGATCTCCTCGGTCTACTGGTGAGAGAACTCGATCATGGCAAAAAACATCGCCCGACTCACAGACAGGACCAACCACATCGGTCGAGACCGTTCCCTTCCGAGGACTTTCCACTGGCTCAATCTGGTGGTACGCCTCATAGAGGGCCGGCCGAAGCAGATCATTCATGCCCGCATCCACGATGACAAAGTTCTTACGCCCCGTTCTCTTGCGGTAAAGTACCTCCGTCACCAGCACCCCCGCATTGCCGACCAAGAATCGTCCGGGTTCCAATAGAATCTTCATCTTGAGATCCTTCAACAGAGGCACGACCGAATCCGCATACTCCGACAAGGGAATTGCCTTTTGCGCCTGACGCGTCTTCCACCAACCTTGGCGACCACTCGCTAGAGCATCTTCGTAAACAATTCCCACGCCCCCTCCGATGTCGAAGTACTCCAAGCCGTGCTCTCTCCTAAGCCGCTTGACCAGCGGGATCATCTTACGGACGGCGGCTCGAAAAGGAGCTCCCTGGGTAATCTGTGAGCCGATATGCATCTGCACTCCACGAAGGCAGAGTCGTCTATCCTTTCCTGCTCTTCGATAAATCGAAACCACCTCCTCAAAAGGAATGCCAAACTTATTCGCGTAAGTTCCCGTAGTAATCTTGGCGTGCCCGCCCGCTGCAATATCCGGATTCACTCTTAAGGCAATGGGGGCTCTGCGTCTTGCCTTGCGACCTGCCACCATCGCGATGCGGTCCATCTCTTCTTCACTTTCCACATGGAAAGCCTTCACCCCATAGCGGAGTCCAAGCTCAATCTCCTCGTCCGTCTTGCCCACCCCAGCAAAAACACACTTGGCGGGTTGGCCTCCAGCTTGCTGCACTCGTTCCAGTTCTCCACCACTGACCACATCGAATCCGCTCCCCAATCGCGCCAAAAGAGAAAGAATGGCCAGATTACTATTCGCCTTCACGGAGTAACAAATCAACGGATCCACCGCCCGAAGCGCTCGACGCAGTCCCCGGTAATGGTCCGAGATAGTTCCCGCTGAATAAACATAAAGTGGCGTTCCAAAGCGGTCCGCCAGACCATTTAGGCTTACTTCTTCCGCATAAAGTTTCCCGCCCTTCCGCTGAAAGCGATGCATGCCATCACCTTACCTATTCCTGTCTCCATGGGGAGCTAGAAACCTTCGTGCCAGACACGTGTCTGACACCGGAGATACGCCACTTCTCCATTGACGCCTACCTCCTAACCTTCAACTCTGCTTTGCATGTCCCCTTGGCTCGTTAAACAGGAACCCTCCTCCTACCCCTTCTCTCAACTCCTCAAAGATAAAAAGGTGACCTGGGACGGTGTGCGCAACTACCAAGCCCGAAATTTCCTCCGCCAAATGAAACTCGGCGACCCAGTCCTCTACTACCACAGCGTGGAGCAGCGAGCCATCGTCGGCCTGGCCAAAATCAAAAAAACCGCCTTCCCAGACCCCACCTCACCGCAGGGAGAAGAATGGACCTCGGTCGTACTCTCAGCCGTACGCGCGTTCTCCCAGCCGGTGACGCTTGATCAACTCAAGGCCGATAAGAAATTCTCCGAACTTCTTCTTCTCCGCCAATCCCGCCTCTCCGTCATGCCTCTTCCTCCCACCCTCTTTCAGGCAATCCTCAAACTCGGCCAATAGTTCAAACTTTGGCGTAAACCTTCGCCCCCTTCTCCACAAACTCCCTCGACTTCTCCCTCATCCCCTTCTTCAACGCCTCTTCTTCTTTCACCCCCTGCTCCAACGCATACTTCCGCACATCCTCAGTAATCTTCATCGAGCAGAACTGCGGACCGCACATTGAGCAGAAGTGAGCACTCTTTGCCCCCTCAGCCGGCAAGGTCTCATCATGAAACTTCTGCGCAGTAATTGGATCGAGTCCCAGATTAAATTGATCCCTCCAACGGAACTCAAACCGCGCCTTCGATAATGCATTATCCCGATACTGCGCCGCAGGATGCCCTTTGGCTAAGTCCGCCGCGTGCGCCGCAATCTTGTAAGCAATCACCCCCGCTTTGACGTCATCACGATTCGGTAATCCCAAATGCTCCTTCGGAGTTACGTAACAGAGCATGGCACATCCATACCAACCAATCATGGCAGCCCCGATTGCCGAGGTAATATGATCGTAGCCAGGCGCAATATCTGTGGTCAGTGGTCCCAGTGTGTAAAAGGGAGCTTCATGACACCACTCCAACTGCTTCTCCATATTCTCTTGAATGAGATGCATCGGCACATGTCCCGGACCTTCGTTCATCACCTGCACCCCGCGCTCCCATGCCTGCTTGGTCAAATCTCCTTGAGCCTTCAACTCCCCAAATTGCGCCTCGTCATTAGCATCCGCCAAGGAACCAGGCCGTAACCCGTCCCCAATTGAGAAACTAATATCATACGCCGCCATGATGTCGCAGATGTCCGCCCAGTGAGTGAAGAGAAAGTTTTCCCGATGATGGGAAAGACACCACTTCGCCATAATCGAACCCCCTCGGCTCACAATCCCGGTCATCCGTTTCGCCGTCATTGGAATAAACCTGAGCAATACTCCCGCATGAATCGTGAAATAATCCACTCCCTGCTCTGCCTGCTCGATCAGAGTGTCGCGAAATATCTCCCAAGTTAAATCCTCCGCTTTACCCCCCACCTTCTCTAACGCCTGATAGATCGGTACCGTCCCAATCGGCACAGGCGAGTTTCGCAGAATCCACTCGCGCGTCTGGTGAATGTTTTGGCCCGTCGAAAGATCCATAACCGTGTCCGCCCCCCACCGAATCGACCAACGCAACTTCTCCACCTCCTCCTCAATCGAAGACGCCACCGCACTATTTCCTATATTCGCATTAATCTTCACGAGAAAGTTCCGCCCAATAATCATTGGCTCTAACTCAGGATGATTAATGTTCGCAGGGATGATCGCCCGCCCACGCGCCACTTCACTTCGAACAAACTCAGGAGTGATTTCTTTCGGAATTGCCGCCCCCCAAGACTGGCCAGGATGTTGAAACCGTAGATCATCCCGCGAAACCTTCGTCGACATTTCTAGTCCTTCGCGAACCGACTGGAGCTTTGTGTTTTCTCGGATGGCAATAAACTCCATCTCAGGAGTAATCATCCCTTTCTTGGCGTAGTTTAACTGGGAGACCGATCCCTTCTTTGCCCTCAAAGGAGTTCGTTGCGCACCAGGAAACTGCTCTGTCACCACCCCATTCCCGTTGCGATGTCCGTTGTCGACTGGCAAAACCGCACGCCCAAGATAACTCTCCGTATCCTTGCGCTCTTCAATCCAAACCGAGCGGATCGCAGGCAAACCCTGCCGAACATCCCCATGAAACGTAGGATCTCCCCATGCCCCGCTCGTGTCGTAAACCCGTACAGGGTCGTTTGCCTGGAGTTTTCCATCGGGCAAGCGCGTCGGTTGCAGTTCGATTTCGCGAAAAGGAATCTGGAGATCAGGGCGAGAACCCTTCAGGTAAACCCGCCGCGTTCCTTCGAGAGGTTGGGCTTCTTGTGGACTCGGGGCTTGGGTTGTGGAACTCATTTTCTTCCTTTCCCCTCCACGAATCGCCAGAAGAAAAGGTACACCCTATTCCCTCCGGCGGCATGATCCGCTTCAGGTTCTAAGGGTCTCGGGACCATGGTTCCCGACTCTCAGCCCGGCCGGCCGGACTCCCCGCTCACAGAGCCTAACCGCTCCGCTTCCCTATTCCAGTTTTTTCCCGCAGTTACTGATCTTCTAAAACCGTCGTCGGCACATAGCCACGCCGCCGATCCATCGTCTCCACCTCCGCATTGTCGCCAATCACCCTCCGCACGCTGACTCGATCTCCGCGATGCAGAGTCGAGGAAGCTGGTGTCACCTGATTGGGCCCATTTTCCTTCAGGGGCACATCGGTCAGGATCATCGCCAGACCTGCATCGCGATTTCCCGTGCCCGCGCAACCCACCAATCCAAAAACTCCCGCTACGGCAAAGATCAAAATAAGATTCTTCATACCTACCAGCTAGCAACCCACCGCCTCTTGGCAACTCTTGCCCTTTACTCCATCTGTTCGCAGTTTAGCCGAATGCCCTTTGCCACCAACGTGGTCCGCCTTATCCAAAACGGAAAATCTTCCCCCGCTAAAAATATGGCAATCGACGAATCCCTCCTCCGCCATGTCCTCCAGCCCGTTCTCCGTATCTATGGCTGGTCCATTCCCTGCCTATCTCTTGGCTACTTTCAAAAGTCTTCCCTCGTTCCAAAAGATCAGGCCTTCGTGCGGCGCTACACCGGCGGAGGAATCGTCGAACACGGTCACGATTTGACCTACACCCTCATCTTGCCCGCCCACCACCCCTTAACCACTTCTGGAACTCTGCCCAGCTACCGTGCCATTCACCAAGCCGTCGCTAAGGCACTCACCGCTTGCGATATCCCCTGTGCACTCTCCTCCGCCCCGCCCCTCAACGATGACCCCTCCTGTTTTCTTAAACCCGTTCCAGCCGACGTTCTCGACTCCTCAGGCCACAAACTCGCAGGCGCTGCCCAGCGCCGCACAAAACAGGGTTGCCTCCACCAAGGAAGCATCCTTTTACATGGGCCGATCCCCGCCTCCTTCTCCGCCCACCTCATTCGCTCTCTTGAAGAGTGCCTCCAGGCCCGAACCATGGAATCAACTCTCACTGCCCACGAAATTCAGTCCGCCGCCGATCTAGAATTCAGTCGGTACGCCACCCGCGAGTGGAACTTTTCGCGCTGACCTATCCCTTTTTCTTTCCCGCACCCCAAATCAATCCGACGACCACTAAAGTAACCATTCCAAGTAAGACCAAACTTCCCCGCCCAACCCACTGCTCCGCTAATCTCGTTGCCGCTGCCGTCTTGGCAAATCGCTCCCCCGCCAACGCACTCAGCCAAATCCACAAAGGGGCATAGACCAAAGCCCCCAGCGTATTCAGGCCGATAAACTTCCCCAGCGGCATGGCATGCCGCCCCGCAAAAAAGAAAACTCCAAATCGCACCGCAGGGATAAATCGGCCTAGAAAAACCGTTTTCATTCCATGTTTTTCAAAGAGGTGTTCGATTTTTTTCTGTCGCTCAGGCGAAAAGACCACCGACCCTAAGCGCGTCTGCAAAAACCACCTCCCACCCCTTCTTCCCAAAAAGTAAACCCATAAATCCCCCGAAAGAATTCCCGTTAAGCAGGCCAAACAGGTCAACCAGTAGGAGGACGTTCCCCAGCCCACCGACAGCCCACTCGCAACCAACAAAGGCTCCTCCGGAAGTGGCACCCCCATGGCCGATATAAAGAGAATCCCAAACATCGCCCAATAGCGAGATTCTGAGATGGCCTGAATTAGAAATTCAATGGTTATCACGGATATGCCTCAAGAGGGTTTGCATTGATGTCGAAGAATTATCCACTAAAAAAGTTTTCGTCGATGTACCTAAACCTCCGCCTCACAACTCGGGCACTTTATCTTTCGTATTGTAGTCAACCCTTCCAACTGCGGCGCTGGGTCATTGTCACTTTTTTCCTTCTACTGCTTTGCCACTTCTGGATTGTCGTCGCTATTGGGCGCCTCCTCGACCATATCCTTTACCCTGATTTTCATAGGCAGGAAATCCGTCAGCCTATTTTCATTATCGCCCCTCCCCGTAGTGGCACCACTTTCCTGCAAAGACTGCTCGCAAAGAACCGCGATATCTTTGCCCCTGTGCTCATGTATCAAACCATTTTTCCAAGCATCACCATCCAGAAGCTTATTCATTCCGTGGCTCAGGCCAGCCGCCAAAAGGGACATCTCCTTTTTGATATCACTTCATGGGTAGAACGCCACTGCTTCGGCGGTTGGGACGGCATGCATAAAATGCGTTTTACTCAGCCTGAAGAAGATGATGGCTTTTTTGTTTATACTTTTGTCACTGAAGCTATTTACCTGCTCTTTCCTTTTGTCCGTACCTTGTGGGGAGCTGGCTTTGCCGACGACCTACCTCTCTCGCAACAAAAGAGACTCATGAAGTACTACCGCTCCTGCCTGCAAAGACATCTTTACTTAAACGGCCCCGACAAGATTCTTCTCTCCAAAGCCACCCAGTTTTCCGGGTCGATTCTCTGTCTCCAACGAGAATTTCCCGACGCCAGGATTATTAATATTCTACGAAATCCTCGGGAGTCGATCCCCTCCCACATCAGTGTCTTCTCCACCGTTTGGCAGTGGATCGATCCGTCTCTAAGAAAGAATGGGCCCGAATCTCGAGAATATGCCGAGCTAGCTGCTGCGTGGTACCTGCACTTGGAGAAATTTTCTATCTCGGCTCAGCCCGAGCGCTACTACCGAATTCTTTATCCCGACCTTGTACAAGAAACAGAGAGATCGATTCAATCCATCTACCGCCGATTCGATCTTCCGCTTTCGGTAAAAGCAAAACGCCAAATTCGGTCCGATGCCCGCCTCGCCGTGGACTACAAAAGCTCCCACCTCTACACCATGGCGGAATACGGCCTATCGCCTGAGTGGTTGCGGCGGGAGCTCGGCGGCCTCATGAAAAGACATAGATTTTCTGCCTCCATCCCTGCCCGCCCGTCTCCACGCCACCCCCTAAGAAAAACACGCTCCATCCCGGAGTAATATTTTCTGGCGATGATTACTTGGAAATGCGCGGATCAAACCGCTGAGCCAAGGGAATCCGCCGGCCCACCCCAAATGCTTTTGTCGTCACCTTCAAGCCAGGCGCCGCTTGCCTCCTCTTGTACTCTGAAAGATCAATCTTTCTCACGATCTCTTCCGCCATCGGCTGGGCAATTCCCTTTCTCACCATCCCCCGAATCGAACCCTCGTTCACCACATAGCTATCTAAAATTCGGTCCAACTCCTCATACGAAGGCAAACTATCCTGATCCTTCTGATCGGGCCGCAGCTCCGCACTCGGCGCCTTCTCAATCGAACTTTTTGGAATAATCTCCCTTTCCCGGTTGATCCATCTCGAAATTCGATAGACCAACGTCTTCGGCACATCCGCAATCACCGCCAGCGCCCCGCACATATCCCCATATAAAGTACAGTACCCTACTGCCAGCTCACTTTTATTTCCCGTAGTCAGGAGGAGTCGCCCAGAATCATTCGAAATACCCATAAGAATCACTCCCCGAAGGCGCGATTGTAAATTCTCTTCGGTCAAACCTCCACTCCGACCCCCACGAGATGGCGTGATCGCCTGCAGCATCGCCGCAAACGGCCCCTCAATGGAGATTTTTTCATACCGAATCCCCAAGGCCCGGGCCAGAGACTCGGCATCATCTAAACTGCCTTGACTGGAATATCGACTCGGCATTGCCACCCCCAACACCTTGTCTTTTCCTAGCGCTTCAGCCGCAATCACCGCAGTCAACGCACTGTCGATTCCCCCACTTAAACCCAGCACCACCTCCTGAAAACCACACTTCCCCAAATAATCTTTGGTTCCCAAAACCAGTGCGCGAAAAATCTGCTGCTCTTCACTGGCCCACTCTATTTTTTTCTCCTGCCCATCCAAGTCCACCACTTTCACCTCTTCACCAAAAGCTAATCCCATACTCAAAAGCTTGCCTCGCTTACTCAAAACAAGGCTTTGCCCGTCAAAAACAAGTTCATCATTCCCCCCTACCGCGTTGACCTGCACCACAGGAATCTTCTCTCTCTTCGCCACCCTCTCCAACAAACGGTACCGCGTCTTTTCTTTGCCTTGATGCCAAGGCGACGCCGACAGATTAATCAGGAGATCGATGCCTTTTTTTGCTAATTCCCTTACCGGATCAGCTAAGTACCTCCGCTCCATCCAGACATCCTCATCATTCCAAATGTCTTCACAAATCGTCACCCCCACCCGCCGACCGCCAATCCGCACTGGCGCCACCTTTTCCCCAGGCTCAAAATATCGGTCCTCATCAAATACATCGTACGTCGGTAAAAGGCGCTTCCGCGCCACCACCCGCACTTTTCCCTTCTCAAATAGAAACGCCACATTGTGCAGTGGCCGCCCCTCTTTCTTTGTCGATTTCTCAATCCCACCCATCAGCAAGGGCACTTTCCCAACCCCTTTAGCTAACTCCCGTACCCCACGATCATGCCCTTCCAAAAAATCAGCTCGATTCAGTAAATCCCTTGGCGGATAACCACAAAGACCAAGCTCAGGAGCCACCACCATTTCCGCACCCAACTCGACCGCCTCCCTATACGACCGAACCACTTTCTCGGCGTTCTTCGCAAAATCCCCGATCGTAAAATTAAGCTGGAGAATGCCAATATTCATAAACTGCTGTTATTTAGTATTTTATGCATTTTATATGTTTTTCGGCATCCGTTGACAAAGCTCTGTGGATTTGTAGCCTCATCCCTTCTCTTATGCCAGTTCCTGTTAGCCAAGCTTGGACAGTTGCCTCCTACGTACTCGGGCAGAAGTTGCGTGGGGTCAAACGGTATCCCCTTGTCCTTATGCTCGAGCCCCTCTTCCGCTGCAACCTTTCCTGCGCAGGTTGCGGTAAAATCCAGTACCCCGATCACATCCTTAATAAACGCCTCACCCCCCAACAGTGCTGGGACGCCACCGACGAGTGCGGCGCCCCTATGGTCTCCATCCCTGGCGGCGAACCTCTGATCCATCCAGAGATCGATTCGATCGTCGAAGGCCTCGTCGCCCGCAAAAAATACATCTACCTTTGCACCAACGCCCTCCTCCTCAAGCGAAAGCTCGATCTCTTTAAACCTACAAAATACCTCACCTTCAGCATCCACATGGATGGTCTCGAACCGGAACACGATGCCGCCGTCTGTCGCGATGGCACCTACCAAGTCGCCCTCGAAGCCATCAAAGAAGCCGTCGCCCGCGGATTCCGCGTCACCACCAATACCACCCTATTCGAAGGCACCAATCCCGCTCGCGTCCGCGAATTTTTTGATGCCATGATGAAACTGAACGTTGAAGGCATGATGCTCTCCCCAGGCTACAGTTACCAAAAAGCACCCGATCAGGAACATTTCTTAGGTCGCGAACGCACCAAGAAACTCTTCCAAGAAATCCTTAAAGGCCGCAAAAAATCTTGGAAGTTCAATCTCTCCCCCAATTTTCTGGAATTTCTCCAAGGCAACGTCGACTACGATTGCACCCCTTGGGGCAACCCCACCTATAACGTCTTCGGTTGGCAGAAACCTTGCTACCTCCTGCAAGACGGCTACGTCCCCACCTTCAAAGAACTGATGTCCGATACCATGTGGGAAAATTATGGGCAGAAAAGTGGCAACGTGAAGTGCCGCGACTGCATGGTGCACTGCGGATACGAAGCTAGCTCCGTCGACGACACTTTCGGCTCAGTTCCAGGATTCGCCCGCACCGTCAAAGCTGCCATCGCCTACGGAACCTGACCCCACCGTCAGTCACAACCCCCCTTTCTGTATGCCCCAAGCCGATAAACACGCCCTCCCCTCTCATAAACCCGGCTCTATCGAACACACCACCCTCCCGTGCACCGATGCCGCTTCCCGCCAAAACGCCCTAACCACCGCTTTCGACTACCGCGGGGACATTACCCTCGACCTGAACGACGGTAAAAAAATTGTCGGCTTTGTTTTTCGTTACGATGAAAACCCAGGACAAGTTCATCTCTTCGTCGTGCATGGCAAGGATTCCATCCCCCAGATCGTCCCAGCCGACACCATAACCGCTGTTCACTTCACTGGCGAAGATACCGCTTTCGGAAAATCGTGGGACGATTGGACCACCAAAGCCGAAAAAGAACGCGTCAAAGAAGCCGCCCGCCTCGCTCGCGAATCTGTCGCCCGCGGCGAGCTCTGAGTTACTCCCCATGCGCCGTTGCATGGAATGGACTGATAAGGCCGATGGCGACCGTCCAGAAACCACCTACCGCGTCTCCCTTTTCTCGGGTGTAGTTCACTGGCAACGAAAAGAAAAAAACGCAGAAAAATGGGAAACCCCTAAACTCCTCGCCACCGAAACCTGGGAACGCCTCATCGAAGAAGTCGATAAGCGCTATCAACGCCGTCGTGCCCGTCACGACGATGTCCTCCTGATCCGCTCCGCCTTTAAAATCGCACCCAAACTCCCCAGCTAGCCCAACCCTCAAACCTCTATCCCACCCCTTTCCGTCCTTTGCGACCTTTGCGTGAGCAACGCGACAGAATCGCGTCCCTTCGGCTAGAAAAAGTCCCGCCTTGCCCAAGACCTTACTTTCCGATACTCTTTACCCTTATGGCAAAAGTAGCCGTCATTCGTACGGGAGGAAAACAGTACAAGGTCATCGAAGGCGAAACCTTGGAAATTGAACGCCTCACTGCCGCTCCAGGGACCTCGACCGAGTTCTCCGACGTCCTTCTCTTGATCAATGATGCCGATGTTAAAATCGGTAAGCCAAACGTTTCAGGCGCCAAAGTCACCGCCGAAGTCCTAGTCCACGATCGCGCCCCCAAGGTCATCGCCTTCAAATACCGTCGTCGCGAAGGATACCACCGCACCGTGGGCCATCGCCAAGCCCGTACCAAAGTAAAAATTCAGAAGATTTCTGTCGGTAAATAAAGGGAGAACTCTAAAATGGCCCATAAGAAAGGACAGGGATCGACCCGTAACGGACGCGATAGCCGCAGTCAACGTCTTGGCGTCAAATGCTTCGGCGGAGAAACAGTCCCCGCAGGATCCATTATCATCCGCCAACGCGGCACCCGCTTCCATGCTGGCGCCAATGTCGGCATGGGCCGTGATCACACCCTCTTCGCTCTCTCCCACGGCCAGGTTCGCTTCGATAAAGGCAATCGTCGTATCCACGTCGATCCAACCCCCGTCGCGGCTGCCTAAGCCCGATTCTGGGGCCCCATCTGGCCCGTCCGTGATCCGTCCCGTCGAGTGGCTTCGCATCCGAGGAGCACGACAACATAATCTTGCCAATCTCTCCGTTGATATTCCACGCCACCAACTCGTAGTCTTCACTGGCCCATCGGGCTCAGGAAAATCCTCCCTCGCTTTCGACACCATCTATGCCGAAGGGCAACGGCGCTATCTCGAAAGCCTCTCCGCCCACGCCCGCCTTCACCTCGAACGTCTCCCTGCTACCGCCATCGATTCCATCGAAGGCCTTTCTCCTACCCTCGCCGTCGAGCAACACCACTCCAACAGCTCTGCCCGATCCACTCTCGCCACCTCCACCGAAATCCACGATCACCTCCGCATTCTCTTCGCCACAAATGGTACCCCACACGACCCGAAAACAGGTCGCCCCCTCCGCTCTTCCTCGCCCCAAGAGATCGTCGAACAGATGATTCAGGAAGGTGCAGGTCGCCCAGCCGTCATCCTCTCTCCTATCCAAGCAGCCGACCCTTCGCGCTTAAAAAAAGAAGGATTCGTCCGTGCTCGCCATCAAAACCAACTCGTCGAAATTGCCACCCTTCCCACAGAAACCGATCTCCTAGAACTCGTCATCGACCGAATCGTTCTTCAATCCTCAGCTCAAGCTCGCCTCGCTGATTCGATTGAACTCGCCCTCCGCCTCGGCCAAGGCCGTTTCAAAGTCGCTTTCACTTCACCCGACTTCTCCACTCTTCTTAAACTTCCCGATCTTACTTTTTCTACCGAGCCCGAGGATCCCGAAACCGGATACCGTGCTCCCCGCCTCACCCCACGCCACTTCTCCTTCAACAGCCCAGAAGGTGCCTGCCCCACCTGTTCAGGCCTCGGCACCCGCCTTGCCCCCGATCCAGACAAGATTTTGCCTAATCCATCCCTCTCTCTCGATCGGGGTGCCATCGCCCCTTGGAATCGCGCTAATCCAAAAATGCGCGCCTTCTACCGCAATCTCGGACGCCATCTTTCAGCCCACTTAAAAATCGATTCCGCCACGCCACTTTCTTCATGGCCAGCCTCCGCCAAGAAATTCCTCCTCCACGGCTCCAAGGGACGCGTCGCTTCTTTAAAAAAACCCTTCGAAGGCCTTGTTCCCGAACTTCAACGCCAGTTCCTCAGCCTCAAATCCGAACCAGCACGCAACCGCCTCCGCCGTTTCTTCACTCCTACTCTTTGTACTTCCTGTAATGGAAAACGCCTCGCCCCTCCGTCTCTCTCCGTCACCCTTGGCGGTCTCCCAGGCCAAGGTCACGATATCGCCTCATTTTGTGCTCTCTCTATATCCCATGCCCAAGATTGGCTTTCCCAGCTTCATCCCACTTCTGGTCCCTCCGCCCACGCCTTCGAACCACTCCGCCAAGCACTCCTACAGCGTCTCGGTTTTCTTCAACAACTCGGTCTCGGATACCTCACCCTAGATCGTGCCATGGACACTCTTTCTGGAGGGGAATCTCGCCGTGCACGACTCGCCACTCAAGTCGGCGGTGGCCTCACTGGGGTTCTCTACGTACTTGATGAACCCAGCATCGGTCTTCACCCCACCGATCATTCTCGCCTCCTCGATCTTCTCTTCCATCTCCGCGACCTTGGAAACTCCCTCATCCTCGTCGAGCATGACGAAGAAACGCTCCGACGCGCCGACCACCTCATCGAGTTCGGACCTGGCGCAGGTTCCGAAGGAGGCCACCTCGTAGCTCAAGGTACCCCCAAGGAAATCGCCAAACGCACCGACTCACTAACGGGTGCTTTTCTTTCAGGCCGCAGAAAAATCTCTTTCCCGACTCGCCCCTTCCATCCTAGAGACTGGATCCACCTCCGTGGGGCCTCAGCTCATAACCTTAAGAATGTCGACGCCTCTATCCCCCTCGGATTCCTCACCTGCGTCACAGGGGTAAGTGGCTCGGGTAAAAGTACTCTTATTTTCGATACACTGGCTCCCGCTCTCCTTCGACACTTCGGTGGCCCCAACTCTGCCCCTACTCCAGGACACTTTACCCACCTCGAGGGCGCCCATCTTGTCTCCCGTGCCCTTGTTATCGATCAAACACCCCTCCCACGGCTCTCCCGTTCTAATTCCCTCACCATTCTCGGAGTCTTCGATGATCTCCGCCAACTCTTCGCTACCTTACCTGCCGCCAAGGCCCGCGGCTTTGGTCCCTCCCGCTTCAGCTTTAACCTTCGCGGGGGTCGCTGTGAAACCTGCTCAGGCCACGGAGAAATCGCCGTTCAACTTCAGCTTCTCCCTGAAGCCATAGCACCCTGCTCCACCTGCCAAGGCCTCCGCTATAACCGTGAAACTCTTGCCATCACCTACCGCGGTCACTCGATCGCCGATATTCTTAATCTCTCCGTCGATCGCGCCCTCCACCTCCTTCGCCCAATTCCAAATCTCGCTCAGGCTCTCCTTGCATTGCAAAAGGTCGGACTCGGCTACCTACCCATCGGTCAGTCCGCCGAACGACTTTCAGGGGGAGAAGCCCAACGAGTCCGCCTCGCCTCCGCCCTCGCCCACCGCACCTCAGGTCCCTCCATCTACCTGCTCGACGAACCCACTACAGGACTTCACCTTTCCGAAGTGGACCGACTCCTCTCAGTTTTCTTCGATTTATGCCAATCTGGCCATACTCTCATCGTCGTGGAACATCACCCCGACATCATCCGCCACGCCGATCATATCCTCGATCTCGGACCAGGAGGAGGAAACGAAGGCGGTCGCCTCATCGCCTCAGGACCGCCAGCCGCCATTGCCCGCTGCACGGAAAGTCTCACCGCTCGTGCTCTACTCCAAAAATGAAAAGACTCGCTCTACTTCTTTTTTTCGTTCTGCCCTTCGTTCTTGTCGTCGCCACGGCTACCGCCGAGTTACCCAAAGAACTCCGTACCGCCGAGGTCATGATCCAAGACGGCCTGGGCCGAGACGCCATCCCCCG
Organism: Verrucomicrobia subdivision 6 bacterium; assembly: GCA_947466515.1. Classification (GTDB taxonomy): domain Bacteria; phylum Verrucomicrobiota; class Verrucomicrobiia; order Methylacidiphilales; family Verrucolacustridaceae; genus Verrucolacustris. The sequence goes on from CANIEM010000011.1 coordinate 28,114, forward strand.
ATTGCGCACCTATCTAACTAAAAATAACTCCACCCCTCAGCCCTATGCTCAACTTCTCCTCGCAGAAGCGCTCCTCAGTGATCACCGCCCCGACGAAGCCCTCACCGCCTTGCCAAAAACTCCTCCCACCGAACTCGATATCCGATGCCGCCTCGTTCGCGCCTCTTCTCTTTCCGAACTGGGTCGCTGGAAGGAAGCCGCCACAAATTGGAAAGAGCTAAAATCGAAAGATCTCACACCCGCAGTCGCTTCCCAAATTAAACTCGGCCTCGCCACCGCTTATCTCAATCAAAACGAACGCTCTTTAGGAATCAAAGAGCTGCGAGAAATACTTAAAGAGCCAGGCCAAGACTCTGCTCGTCTCCTTCTCGTCAAAGCTCTCCTTGCCGAAGGCCAACCGGATGAAGCGGAAAAAGAACTATCCGCCTTCCCCGAAAACACCCCGACCCCCGTTCAAGCCGAGGCTCGCTACTGGAACGCCGAGATTCTCACCACCCGCGGCAAGCCCAATGAGGCCCTCGAACTTCTTCGTAAAGTCATCTCCGATGGAGCTGGCGTTACCCGTGACGTTCTCGCCCAGGCCTGGATGGCCATAGGGCGTATCGACCGCGCCCGCGACAAACCAGCAGATGCCACCACCGATTTTGAGAAAGCACTTGATCAAGGGGGCGAACCCGAGACCTATCTCACCGCAGTGCGTGAGTACCTTTCCTCCTCTCAGGCTTCCCAAGCCCTCCCCACCGCCACCCTCCACCTGCGTGACTCGATTCGTGAACGAGAAGGAGACGACGAAAAGCGCGGTCGCTTCGCTCCTGGCCTCCTTCTTCTTGCTGCTACCACCCTCGACGCAGGAAATGCCGAAGCCGCTGCCGCCGATCTCGATACTTTAATAAAAACCTATCCAGCCTCCCCCGCGGTTCCTGGCGCCCAACTTCTCCTCGCGGAAGCTTTACTTAAACAAGGACAACAACCAGCGGCTCGTGAACAAATCCGTTCCCTACTTAGCCGTGAGAATCTTTCACCCCAGATCATCTACCAAGGCCGCGCCGCCCTCGCAGATCTTCTTACCCAAGAAGGCAAACATAGCGAAGCCTCCTCCCTCTGGGAGCAGGCCGCTCAAACTGCTCCCGACTCCGCTTCCGCCGAAAATGCACTTTTCAATGCCGCCCTTTCCGCCGCCCGCCAACCCGATCCCCCTTCGTTCCTCCGCTTGGAGGAAGTTTTTACCAAACGTTATCCCGAAAGTAATCGTCGAGCCGCTCTAGCCCTTGAACGCGGACGAATGCTCGAGTCCAAAGGCGACTCCGCTGCCAGTCGGTCCGCCCTCGCGGAAGTCGCTAAACTCCCTGGCGCCGATTCTCTTCAACCTGAAGCCACTTTGCGCCGAGCCAGTTCCCTTCTTCGCACCGGAGACTATCCCGCCGCCGTAATTGCTTTCGCTGAATTCGAAAAGCAGTTTCCCAATTCTCCTCTTCTTCCCCAAGCCATGGCCTCAGGTATTGAAGCCCGCCTCAGATCGCGCGAACTCACTGGAGCCCAAGCGCGTACCGAGTTTGCTAAAATTCTCGCTCGCTTTCCCACCAGCACCCTCGCCCCTGCCCTCGCCTTTCAGATTGCCCAAACCCACTATGAAGAACGAAATCATGGGGAGTCCCTTACAGCTTTTCGTGAAATGGCAGCCAAGTTCCCCAAAGATCCACTCGCCGACGACGCTCTCTACTACGCAGGACTGAGTGCCCTCGCTCTAGGCAACCCTGAAGAAGCGGTAAAACTCTTTCGCGCACTTCCCGAGGCTTCGCCTCTGCGCCTCGACGCCCGTCTCGCTGAAATCGACGCCTGCCGAGCTTCAGGCGACTACGCAGGAGGGCTACAAATCGCCAGCTCCCTACTCGCCAACCGCAATCCCGACCAGCGCCCTTGGGTCGAAATAACCAAACGCAGACTCGCCTGCGAATTCGCGCTTGGAGGAAACGATCGAGCCAGCCTTGAGCGGGCCACTTCCACCGCGTCCGCTCTGCTCGCTAGCCCCGCCGCCGATGCCTCAGATAAAAACGAGGCAGGATTTATTCGGGGCAAGTGTCTCGAACAGCTCGGCCGGGACGAAGACGCCCTTCAAGCCTACCTCGATGTTCTCTATGCGAGACTGGGTTCTCCTGCCGCAAATCCTACTCAGCCCGAATATCTCTGGTTCGCTCGCGCTGGAGCGGAGGCCGCTCGCATCCAAGAGAAAAAGGGTGATTTCCGAGGAGCCTTAGCCATTTACAGGATTCTTGAAAACGCTGGAGGCCCCAACCAAGCCGCCTTCACTAGGAAAATCGAAGACCTTCGTAACCGTCATTTCCTCTGGAGCGAACAGTAATTTTCTCACCCTGCCGCCCCCTGCCCCAAAGAATCCCTACCCCTTAGCAAAACCCGCTTTACCGTCGAAATTATATAACCCCTCTGTTTTGACAAACTCCACTCCCGCCTGAGTCATCTTCTCCAACAATTTGACCACCGCCGTATGGGTAATTGATCCTTTACCCTCCGGAAGATGGAACCGACAAGCCGTCGAATCCACCGTGAACGTCTCTTTATGCCCTTCAGGCCAAACCTTCATCCCGCGATTCGACAACGATTCTAACTTCAAACCATCCCCAGCCAAAGGCTGCAACTTCTTCGCCAACTCATCCATCGTTCCTGTCGGCCAACATACAAATACATCTACCCCCACCAACTCTCTCTTCGAACTATCCCGTTTGTAAGCAGGTCGCGTGGTTAAAGGCCGAGACGGGGCCTTGCTATAGTCCACCGGTTTCAAATGCTTCGGCTTTTGCCCAATCCTTGCCACCACCGCTGCGGCAAACTCCTTCGTCCCCACCTTCTCCTTACTCACCCCCTCTTTGAAAATATCGTAGGTGTGAACCCCATCTTCAATCGTCTTCAACCAAGCGTTATGCACCTTTTCAGCCACATCCGCCTGACCTATGTGCACCAGCATCTGCACCGCCCCCAGAAATAATCCCGACGGATTCGCCAAGTTCTGGCCCGCCCTTCGCGGAGCCGACCCGTGAATCGCCTCAAACATCGCGCACCCATCCCCAATGTTGGCCGAACCTGCCAAACCAACCGACCCCGCAATCTGCGCCGCCACATCTGAAAGAATATCCCCGTACAGGTTTGGCATGACGATGACATCGAACGCTTCAGGAGTATCCGCCAACTTCGCCGCCCCGATATCCACAATCCAGTGCTCCTTCTCAATCTCCCCATACTCCGCTCCAATCTCATCAAACACCTGATGAAAAAGACCATCAGTCATCTTCATGATGTTGTCCTTAATAAAGCAGGTCACCTTTTTACGGCCATAAGCCCGCGCATACTCAAATGCATAACGCACAATCTTCTCGCAGCCTGGACGACTAATCAGCTTCAGACACTGCATCACATCATGCGTCTGCCGATGCTCTATCCCTGAATACGTGTCCTCCTCATTTTCCCGAACAATCACTACATCCATTCCAGGATGCTTCGTCCGAATGTAAGGCGCGTAAGCAATACAGGGGCGAATGTTGGCATAAAGCCCGAATGCCTTGCGCGTTGTCACGTTTAAACTTTTGTAACCCCCACCCTGCGGAGTCGTAATCGGTGCCTTTAAAAACACCTTCGTCCGTCGAAGAGAATCCCAAGCCGAGTCTTCAATCCCCGCACTGTTACCCCTCAAATAAACTTTCTCCCCAATCTCAATCTCTTCGATCTCCAACCGCGCACCACCTCCCTTGAGAATACTCAAAGTCGCTTCCATAATCTCAGGACCGATCCCATCTCCGCGGGCCACCGTGATTGAAGTAGTCTTTGACATCAACGTAAAGTATTGCGGTTCAGCATCCTGCGGTCAACGCCAAATCATCTTCTCTTCATCGCTTGAGCCTACCCCTTGAGGAAAGTACTCTCACTAAATGCGTATCTTGCTCTATTTAGCCCTGCTGGCCCTTGGGCAACCCATCGCGCAGGCCCACGACATCGTTCTCATCTCTGGAGGTCCCGCCCTACGTTCCTTTGAAAGATATCGCACCGCCTCACACGATAAGTACTGGGGTAACTTTATCGACTCCGCCATCCTGCGCGCCAAGGAACTGCAACTCACTGTTGCGCCCACAGATCAAATCGTCTGGCTTGTTTTTCGTCCAAGCTATCAACGCCGCTCCCAAGAAGATCAAGATGACTACCTTAAGATTCTCGAAGAGCGTGGCCTGAAGGCCGGAATCACCCCAATCTACTTTGATAACAAAACTCAACTCTTCACTCTCTTGCGCCGAGATGGCTCCAAAGAAAAACCTAAAATATCCCGCCTCGAATATTTCGGTCACTCCAATAAGAAATGCTGGATGTTTGACTACAGCAACCGAGTCGATGGAGGCGCCCTCGAACCTCTCGTCGTTCATGTCGATGACCTCGACCAAATCTCAGGGAAGAGTTTTACCTCCAATGCGGAATGCATCAGCTACGGTTGCCACTCGGGCGAGGAATTTTCCCAGCGCTGGCGAATGATTGTCGGTCGTCCCATGATCGGTGCCGTTGGTAAAACGGACTACAGCGAAGGGGGCATCCCCAAGCTCTCCACCGGAAAAGGCGGCACATGGGCCTTCTAGCCACTCTCGTTCTCATCACTCTTTTGCCCTGCCTCTGCTTCGCTCCTCCCTTACCTCTTCGCTCCAGCTCCGCTTCTTCAACAAATCCTACCACATCTGTGGTGACCGACCCCACTCCAGAAGAAAAAGTACCCGCCGAAGAATCGGAGGAAGAAGTGCGCCCACCCACAACCGAGAAAGTAATGCGCGCGACTCTTCCCGCCGCCCATACTCCCGCCAAGCATGGCCGAACCGATGGCCCCTACCTCATTGCCCAGCGCACTATCGTGGAGGACTACTGCGGTTGGGGTTGGGTGCGCAAAGAAAACCAGACCTGGCGACAAGCCACTTGGATCGCCATCGAAGGAACCCCCAACCTGTGCCCTATCCCCCATACCTTCTTACCCAAACCAGAAGATGATAAGAATCAGCAGTACAGGTTTTATGGCGAGTTTGCTCCGTACCGCGCCTACGAACCACAAGCTGATATGTGGGTCGATGTCTTCATTCTTAAGGGATTCATGAGCATGGGCCCAGCCGAACCGATCCGGCGCGACCCCCCCGCCCAAGCCAGCTCCCGGCCCAACCGCTTTGCCGAGCGGGGAGCGAATATGCTCAAGCCTTGACCGCAAAGACCAGATCCGTTAAAGTATCCATCTAATGCGTGAGCAAGTTATCTTAGAATGCACCGAAGCCCGTGCCGAGGGAAAGCCCCCGTCCCGCTACTTCGGCACTCGGAACAAAAAGCTAAAGAAAGAGCGGATCGAACTCAGAAAGTTCAACCCCTTTCTTCGTCGTTACACTCTCCATCGCGAGAAAAAATAAATCATTGGCTTGGGCTAATGCCCGCACACTGCCCCTAACGGGCACCCCGCTTCCTTCTGTCCCTCCTAGCCTATTTGCGTCAAAATCTCGGGCTCACCCTCTGTAATCAGAATAACATGCTCAAAGTGAGCTGAATCCCGCCGGTCTGCGGTCACTGCGGTCCATCCATCCTTCATAATCCGTACCTCGTCGATTCCCTCATTAACCATCGGCTCGATTGCCAAGGTCATTCCAGGACGAAGAATAGGCCCTGAGTTCGCTCGACCAAAATTAGGGATCTGCGGTTCCTCATGGAGCTTCCTTCCCACACCGTGCCCAACAAACTCTTTTACCACACTATATCCCGCTGCCTTTACCGTTGTTTCAACAGCGTGACTGATTTCTCCCAATCGAGCACCACTTCTCGCCTTTTGGATTCCAGCGAGCAACGAGGCCTGCGTCCGCTCAAGTAGTTTCTGGCGAGCAGGAGTAATCGCCCCTAACCCCACGGTTGTCGCCGTGTCTCCAACCCAGCCATTTAATAAAATACCCACATCCAGTTTCACCACATCCCCGTAGGCCAACCGCCTAGACCCACCGATCCCGTGAACTACCTCCTCATTGACGGAAATACAAAGTTGTCCAGGAAACTTGCGATACCCAAAAAAAGCACTCCGCGCCCCATATTGATTGATAATCTGCCCCGCCCACTCATCTACCTGCCCTGTGGTCAAGCCAGGTTCTAATCGCAGGACTAAATCCTCCAGAATTTTACGGGCCAATCGACAACTGGCCCGCATCCCCACGACCCCCGCCGCATCCTTGATCGGAATCGTCGGCATGGCCCAAGGGGCCTTAGCGAAGGGTGATGACGATACCGCCCAATGCGATGATCGCGATGATCACAAGAAGCCAAGCGATCTGTCGCTCAGAAATGGCACCCGAGGTCGAACCAGGACCACTCACGCTACGTCCTTTGATCCGGCCTTTCTTCAAAAACCCATCGTAATGCCTTTGCAGAAGATAAGTTTCCGCCTGCCGCATCGTGTCCAACATAACCCCGACAATGATCAGTAGTCCCGTGCCGCCGAAAAACTGAGCCGTGATACTAGGAACACCGAGGAAATTCTGCACAATCATCGGCAAGACGGCCAAGGCCGTTAAGAAAATTGCACCAGCAAAGGTCAACCGCGTCATTGAGTAATCCAAAAATTGCGCTGTTGTCTCTCCAGGACGTACTCCAGGGATAAAGCCACCATGGCGCTTCATATCATCAGCAATTTGTATCGGGTTGAAAACCATCGCCACCCAGAAATACGAGAAGAAAAAAATCATGCCTGCATAAAGCACATAATGGAGTGATCCACTGGCTAAAGCGGCCGAGATCCTGTTCGCCGTTGGTGAACCAGGAAAGAGAAACCCTAGAATACTCGCGGGGAAAAGCAGAATAGCGTTGGCGAAGATAATCGGCATGACCCCCGCATAATTAACCTTCAAAGGAAGGAAGGAGGTCTGCCCACCATAAACTCGATTTCCGCGAACCTGTTTTGCGTACTGCACGCTCACTTTTCGTAACGCCTGCGTTAACGAGATCGTCGAAGCGATCACCGTGAAGAGAAAAGCGAGCAAAAGAAAGAGTACAAAGGGACTGATCGGTTCACGCCCACTGCCCGCGGGAGGAACAAAAACCTGCCATCCAGCCACCAAAGCTGCGGGCAAACGCGCCACGATCCCGATCGTGATGATTAAAGAAATACCGTTGCCAATGCCCTTTTCCGTGACCTGCTCCCCAATCCACATCAAGAGCATCGTGCCCGCAGTTAATGTGATCACTGTGATAATCCGAAAACCAATACCAGGTTCCGCGACTAGTGGCCCTAATCTTTGAATCACCTGATCGATCCCTGAAAAAATTGGAATCTTTGATGGGTTCTCAAAGCTAACCGCCAAGAGGTAACCTTGGACGATGCACAGAATCAGCGTGCCCCATCGGGTGTACTGGGTGATCTTTTGCCGACCCCCCTCTTCCCGAACCAGTTTACCCAGCGAAGGAATCACCCCCGTAGCCAGCTGCATGACAATGCTCGCACTAATATAAGGCATGATCGTCAGAGAAAAGATCGCGCAGTTTTCTAGCGCACCACCGCTAAAAAGATTAAAGAGCCCAATGACACTTCCTTGATCCTGTTGATCTACTACCGAGCGGAAAAACTCTCCCAAGACCACCGGGTTAATCCCCGGACAAGGAATCGACGCTCCGATCCGCACCACCACAATCAGTGCGAGGGTGAAGATGATCCGCTGACGTAACTCAGGGATCTTAAAGCAATTTAAAAGGGCGTGGAGCATGGCCCGTCAGAGACCCCTCAGGGCCTATTTCTTCAGCAGGGTGATTTTCGCACCCGCCGCCTCAAGCGCCTTTTTGGCCGATGTACTGGCCGCATGCACCTCGAGGATGAGATTTTTTGGTTTCAGCTTTCCGCCACCGAGAATCTTAACCCCTTCCCAATCCCCCTTGACTAAGCCGTGGGAACGGAGAATCTCCTCGTTCACTTTCGCACCATCCGAAAATACATCGAGCCCATCCAAGTTCACATGGGCGTAGCGAATGGTGAAAACCGCATTATTAAAGCCCCGCTTCGGAATACGGCGGATCAAAGGCATCTGCCCTCCTTCGAATCCCAAACGCAAGCTACCTCCCGATCGAGCTTTTTGTCCCTTATGACCCTTGCCAGAGGTTTTTCCTTTGCCCGACGATTCCCCTGAACCGAGGCGCTTCCGACGATGGCGGGCTCCAGGACGGGGAGAGGTCGTACTCATACCGCTACCTCCTGTACAGCCCTAGGTGCGCGTTTCTTTCCACGAGATTCCAGAATTTGAGTGCGAGTCCGCAAACGGGAAAGAGCATCTACCGTCGCCTTAACTACGTTGGCGGGGTTACTCGAGCCCATCGATTTGGCCAAAACGTCCTTTACACCAGCAGCTTCCAAAACCGAGCGTACTCCGCCACCTGCGATCAAACCCGTCCCCAAAGAAGCAGGACGCAGCAAGACACGGCCCCCACCAAACACCCCATTGACCTCATGAGGGAGAGTGCTCGGCCCAATGTTGTAAGTGTAGAGATTCTTCTTAGCGTTTTCCGTGCCTTTGCGGATCGCTTCCGCCACCTCCCGCGCCTTACCAAATCCTACCCCAACCTTCCCCTTCTTATCACCGACCACCAAGAGAGCGCTAAAGCTGAAACGACGCCCACCCTTAACCACCTTGGCGCAACGATTCACAAAAACAACCTTCTCAAACATGTCTGACGGAGTACGAGTGCGATCGCGGCGAGCCGCAGGCTCCGATTTCGGAATAAATTCCGACGTTTTTGAAAACGCCTTTTCAGGGGCGACTTCGACCTCTTTGAGTAGGTCTTTGTTTTCGTTAGGGGGGACAGTACTCATCAATATACCTCTTTAGAATTTTAAGCCGGCCGTACGCGCCGCTTCGGCAAAAGCTTTCACTTTGCCATGATAAAGAAAACCACCGCGATCAAACACCACATCGGAGACCCCTTTTTTCGAGGCGCGCTCGGCCACTGCTTGCCCCAGCTTGGCTGCACCGGCCACATTTGCACGAATCGATTTCTTCAGTCCTTCTTCTAAACTAGAAGCCGCCACCAGAGTCTTACCCGCGGAGTCATCAATCACTTGAGCATAAATATGTTTACCGCTGAAAGAGACACACAACCTAGGCTTGGTCGCCTCTCCGCGCAAACGCAACCGAATCCGTTTATGAATTCGAATGCGGCGTTCCCGACGATGTTGGGCTGGATTAGGCATAAAAGTTTAAGCGGACTTACTTTGCGCGGTCTTCCCTTCCTTGCGGCGGATGGTCTCACCCACATAACGCACCCCTTTGCCCTTGTAAGGCTCAGGTGGGTGGTAACCACGGATATCAGCAGAAACCGCGCCGACCAACTGCTTGTCCGGACCTTCTACGGTCAGACGAGTATTGTCCGTAACCGTGATCTTGATCGTGTCGGGTACAGGATATTCAATCGGATGCGATTTACCTAAGTTAAGTACCAATTTCTTTCCCTGAAGATTCGCCTTAAAGCCAACCCCGTGAATCTCCATCTTCTTGACGTATCCCGTGCTCACTCCCTGAACTAAATTATTCACCAAACTACGAGCCAATCCGTGCATCGACCGCGCCATCCGCTCATCCGAATCTCGCACAATATGCACAACACCCGCATCGAGTTTAGCCGTGACCTTGGGGGGGAGTTCCATTCCTAGTTTACCCAAGGGGCCTTCGGCACGAAAGCGACGCCCCTCTAGGAATACCTTTACGTTCGCGGGCACAAGAACAGGAGATTTGCCAATGCGGGACATATTACCAGACTACGAGGAGCAGTTCCCCGCCTACGTTTTGCTTTTTTGCATCTTCACCAGAAAGCACCCCTAGAGGAGTGGAAAGGATCGAAACACCCAAACCACCAAGATACTTTGGAATCTCCCGTACTCCCACGTAACGCCGCAATCCGGGCTTGGACAAACGACGAATGCAGGTGATCGCCTTCCCATTGCGCGCACTGGGGACCTTCATGGAAATATGAAAATCACTATGCTTTCCCTCTTTCTTTAGCTCAAAATCTTCTATGAACCCCTCTTTTTTCAAGATGGCCAAAACATTCCCCCTCATCCGAGAATGCTTAGCGCGGACATTTTTCAGCCCAGCCACCGAAGCGTTTCGGATCTGCGTAATAAAATCTGCCAATGGATCAGTTACCATAAATTCCTTACCAGCTCGCTTTCGTCACCCCAGGAATTTCCCCACGTAGGGCCATTTCCCGGAACTGAATACGGCTGACACCGAAACGCCGAATATAACTACGACGACGGCCAGTAATCGAACACCGGTTGTACTTCCGGGTCGAAAACTTTGGTTTCTTCTTCTGCTTAAGCCGCCAGCACTTCTTGGCCATGAGGTGTCTCCTTATTGCCGGTCTTGGCGGCTTGGTCTGGCGAGTGGGATCTCGCAATGAAAGGCATACCCATTTGCACCAGCATTTCGCGGGTTTCTTCCCGGTCCTTTCCTGAGGTCACAAAGGTCACATCGAATCCTAGATTACGCTTCACCCGATCAATTTCGATCTCTGGGAAAATCGAATGATCCTTTACCCCGAGCGTATAACCACCACGCCCGTCAAATCCACCATTCGGGATCCCACGAAAATCACGAATCCTGGGCAAAGCCGCCCGAATAAAGCGCAAGAGGAAGTCATACATCATTTTACCCCGCAAGGTCACTTTGCAGCCGATTTCCTGGTGCAAACGAAGATTGAAGTTCGAGATACTCTTTTTCGAACGAGTTTTGATCGGCTTTTGTCCTGTGATCATTGTCAGGTCATTCAAGGCATCTTCTAAGGCCACTTTAATATCAGTCGCCGAACCCACAGAGCAGTTCAGCACAATTTTCTCCAACTTCGGCACCTGGTGGGTGTTGCTATACCCGCGAATCTTGATCATCGCAGGTACCACTGTTTTCAAATAATGAACTTTAAGGTCGTTTTCCATAACTTACTTCTTCCCCTTCACCGTCTTCTCTTTGCCCTTCTTGGCCACTGCCTTCTCCCCCTTGGGTCGCGAGATTAGCTTTAAATTCGAAATGTGCACAGTGCCCTCACGCTCCATCACCCCGCCCTTCGGGTTCTCTTGGGTCGGCCGAACATGCTTCTTGATCATGTTCACCCCCTCAATCAAAGCGCGTGACGAGTTCGTGATAATTTCAAGAACCTTTCCCTTGCGACCCCGTTGCGAGCCACTAATCACCAAAACCTCGTCCCCTTTATGTACATGAAATGTTGTCATAGGATGTTTTAGAGAACCTCAGGAGCTAAAGAAACAATCTTCATGAAATTCCGATCACGCAGTTCCCTCGCCACCGGACCAAAAATACGAGTACCCCGCGGATTCGAATCCTTGTCGATGATCACTGCGGCGTTGCTATCAAACCGAAGGTAAGATCCATCCGTCCGACGAATCGGATAACGCGTACGCACAATTACCGCACGCACCACTTCACTCTTCTTCACTGTGCCATCGGGAGCTGCTTCTTTTACGTTGGCTGTCACGATATCACCAATCCGCGCCACCATCGTCTTACGACCAATCACCCCGATCATCGTGGCCCGACGGGCGCCCGTGTTATCCGCAATATTAATCCAAGAACGAATCTGAATCATACCAGTACCTCGGCTTTGCTCTCAGCCTGTTTAACTACTTCCACTAAATTCCAACGCTTGAGACGGCTGAGCGGACGGCAGGCTACGATGCGCACCATATCGCCCTCTTTCGCCTTCTTCTCTTCGTCATGGGCATAAAACTTTTTCCGCAGACGGATGATCTTTTTGTACTTGGGATGAGGCATCCGGCGTTCCACCTGCACTACAATCGTCTTTTCCATCTTGGCGGAGATCACTTCGCCAGTCAGCTCCTTCAGTACGGAGATATGTTCTGGAGTAGTTGTCATTACGCGCCTTTTCCTGGAGTCGCTAAACGAGACTCCGAGCGGGCGGTTTCAATCCGAGCAATCGTCCTGCGAATCTCTCGCAACCGAGTCGGTTTTTCCAGCTGCCCAGACTGCTGTTGAATACGGAGCTGAAAGCGCTCACGACGAAGTTCTTCCGTCTTACGCTCCAACTCAGCCGCTTTCAGTCCTCTAAATTCTTCGATCTTCAAAATACTAATCTCCTCTCGCGAGTGATAAAGCGAGTCGCCATCGGTAGCTTGCTCGCCGCTAGCCGAAAGCACTCCTTTGCATCAAGTTCCAATAAACCATCGAGCTCGAAAAGGATAGTCCCTGGCTTAATAACTGCCACCCAAAACTCAGGCTGCCCCTTCCCTTTTCCCATCCGTGTTTCTGGGGGACGGGAGGTAACCGACTTGTCCGGGAACACCCGAATCCACAATTTACCCTTCCGATTCATGTTTCTTGTCAGCGCAACTCGCGCTGCCTCGATCTGAATGTTCGTCAACCAGCAACGACCCAACGACTGTAAGCCGAAGGCGCCGAAGGCCAAAGTAATGCATCGCGTGGCGAAGCCCTTGCGGCTACCGCGCTGCGTTTTGCGGAATTTTACGCGTTTGGGGAGTAAAGGCATAATAGTAGATCCGCCAGTTAAGCGGCTTCGTCTCCTAGGCAGATCCAGACTTTAACCCCGATTTTTCCTGCCACCGTCAGGGCCTCAGCAAATCCGTAATCAATATTTGCACGCAAGGTGTGCAACGGCACCTTCCCTTCGTGGTACTGCTCCGTCCGCGCAATTTCTCCTCCACCCAGACGCCCACCAACCCGAATCTTCACCCCAGCTGCCCCGAAATCCAGAGTGGTCTGCAAAGCTTTCTTCATCGCGCGACGAAACGAAACCCGACGCTCCAACTGCAAAGCAATATTTTCTGCCACCAACTGAGCGTCCAACTCGGGATTCTTAATTTCCTTCACATCGATGAGCAACTCCCGATTCGGCGTCAGGGCTTGAGTGTCTTCGCGCAACTTATCGAGCTCGCTCGCTTTGCGCCCGATAACCAGTCCAGGACGAGCCGTGTGCAAGGTCACCCGTACCCGATTCGATGCCCGCTCAATCACCACCTTGGAAATCGCCGCACTCTCCAGACGCTTCTTAATGAAATTACGAATGGTGTAGTCCTCATGTAGAAAAATGGGGAAATTCTTTTTATTCGCATACCAAACCGAGCTCCAGTTCCTCCGGAGGGGTAAACGAAATCCAACTGGATGAGTCTTTTGTCCCATAACGCCTTATTCCTTTGCCGGAGCTTTCACTCGGGCCACTTTCTTTTCTTTCTTCTCCGCCTTGGCCGCCTCGGGCGGTGCTTCCTGTAAGGTCATGCGAATATGGCTGGTCCGCTTCCGAATCGGACCTGCACTGCCTCGGGCTTTTGGTTGAAAACGGTGAAAAGTAGGACCTTCCCCAACCATAATCTCATGCACCACAAGATTCTCCGCGGGAATAGAATGCTTGTTCTCTGCATTGGCCACCGCCGATCGCAGCGTCTGCACCAATAGACGAGCCGATTTCTGCGGGGCAAAACGCAAGCGGGCGTCTGCTTCAGGAGCGCGTAACCCCCGTAGGCAACGGGCGATATCCCGTATTTTGAAGGCGGACATACGCGCATACTTCATTTCTGCGCGAGCAGTGCGAATTTCTGTACTCATTTTTGTGCGAGAACCGAAACTCGGTCCCCTACCTTGGGTTGAATGCCATCCGTCAGCTTTTCCGTCATTCCAGCAGAAATGAGTTCACGGACTTCCAAGTACGGCGGAACCCATGACGGAAAGTATGAAGTGGATGCACTTGCCATTGTCCGAGAAATTCTTGTAGACTTTCTTTGCCCATGGCTAATGGCAGACCAGATACTTCCCA
>CANIEM010000012.1 GCA_947466515.1 Verrucomicrobia subdivision 6 bacterium
TCATCTCCCATCTCTTCCGTGAATACGGTGCTTTCCGTGGCGAAATTCCTGCTCGGATCAATGGCGTACTTATCGCCCTCGAAGCGGGGACCTCCATGGCCTACTCCCTTGATAACTTGCAAGAACGCGGCACCCTTTTCGTCGGGCCGCAGGAAGATATCTATGCGGGCATGATTGTTGGCGAAAACACCCGCCCCGCCGACATGGTAGTCAACCCCTGCAAAGCCAAAAATCTGACTAACATGCGTTCGCAGGGTGACGGCAAGGGCATCGCCCTCAGCCCTCCGATTAAGCATAGCCTCGAGCGCGGCCTAGAATACCTTTCCGAGGACGAGTACCTAGAAGTCACCCCCAAAACCCTCCGCTTCCGCAAAAAGATCCTCGACCACTCCCGCCGCAAGCGCTCGTAATCTCTCCCCAACCATAATTCCCACATTCTTGGGAATATAGGAACGTCCTTCCTCCTCAAAACCCGCTCCCCGACATTTCGACATTATGCATAAAGCCATAATGTCCCCTCACAGCCCCACCTACCCCCTTTCCACTATCCCTCCAACCCCACTCCCTCCTCATTCCCACGTTCTTGGGAATATAGGAACGTCTTCCACACACCCGCTTTACTCTACCTCCCACCCCTCAGGGGCGGAGGTTTGCCAGATGACTCCCCCTATTTTTCCCCCTACCTTGCATTCATGAAACTCCTTCTCCCCCTCGCCCTCCTCTTTCCCGTCAGCCATCTCGTTCTCGCAGACGAGTATCGTAAATCCGTTCAGGTTCAGGAAAACCTATCCACTAGCGCAACCTGGGATGGCACCCCCATTCAGTATCCATCAGGCACAGCCAAAGTCTCAGGAGCAATCGTCACCCTGCCCCCAGGCACGGAAACTGGATGGCATACCCACCCCGTTCCCTGCCTCGCCCTCATTCTTGAGGGGGAACTCCTCGTCGAACTAAAAGACGGCCAAACCAAAAAGCTAAAAGCAGGAGATACCCTAGCCGAAGTCATCAACACTCCTCACAATGGTAAGAACATCGGAAAAACCCCACTAAAGATTGCCGTATTTTATGCAGGGAACACCGATCTCAAAACTACCCTCCTCTGCCCCTAACTGATTCCGAAGAATTTCCGCCACTCTACTCCTGCATGCCCGATCTCTCCCTATCCGCTTGGCTCCTCGCTCTCGCCGCCGCACTCTTTGCTGGTCTCTCAAAATCAGGCTTCGGCCCCTTCGGACTTCTCTCCGTCCTCTGTATGGCCGAAATCCTCCCCGCCCGCGAATCCACCGGCATCGTCCTTCCTCTCCTCATCTTTGCCGACCTCTTAGCCGTCCGCGCCTTCCACGAACACGCCTCCTGGTCCACCCTTCGCGCTCTGCTTCCCGCAACCCTCGCAGGCATCGTGACCGGTTGGTGGATTATGCCCCGCATCCCCACAGAATTCTTCGGCCATACCCTCGGCTGGATCATCATCGTCCTCATTTTCATCATCCTCATCCAACGCGCGCGCCCGCAACTCCTCACTTTCATCACCCAACACCCACTCCTTGGACTTTTCTGCGGTTGGACCGCTGGCATCACTACTATGCTGGCCAACGCCGCAGGTCCCATCACCGCTTTCTACTTCCTTTCACAGCGCACCACAAAAATGGTCATGGTCGGCACGGGCGCCTGGTTCTACCTCACCATCAACCTCGCCAAACTCCCCTTCAGCTATCAACTCGGTCTCCTCAATACAAAATCCATCCTCCTCGACGCCCTCCTCCTTCCAGGAGTCTTCCTCGGATTTTGGCTGGGTTGCTCTCTCCTCAAAAAAATCTCACAGAATTTTTTCGAATGGATCCTCATCTTCATGGCTCTCGGCGCCGCCTTGCGCATGGTCACAAAAGCCTGATCCCCTTCTCTTCTCTGCCCTAAAAAAGAACGGGTGATCTCGGCCTAAACCGAAATCACCCGTCCTCACTCAAACCAAAAGTTTACTGGGTCGGTGCGTTCGTCCCTCCGTCTTTATTAGGACCATCCTTCTTCGGCTTCTTCGGAGGCAACTCCTCCTTATCAATCTTCCCATTCCCATTCTTATCATACTTGGCAACCATCGCCGCCTTTTCCGTCTCATCCAACTTGCCATCATGATTCGCATCAAACTCCTTTTCAAACCCCTTGAGCTTATGGGCAGGAGAAAGCTCAGGCGCAGTTGGTGTAGTTCCATCTTGGGCTTGTACCGAGGCAGTTACCCCAGTCAAACCTGCTAGTATCAAGGCTAGTAGTAGGTTGTTTTTCATAGAATATGAATATGCCACCCGTATCCCATTTATACCAAGCCTATTATTCCTCCGAATAGAGCAACATCCCCATCGCCTGCTCCCCCAACTTGCTCAACTTCATCCCACCCTTCCCATCAGGCCCCACCAGTCCCCGGCAGTAGTACCTTCCCTCATTCGGCCTCCCAGGAACCGACCTAAGCTCCGCCTTCTCCACCCTCTCCCCTCGACCCCTAACCTTCAGCGGCAATCCCCAAGGGGTCATCTCCAAATCCCAAGACTGCTCTCCAATTCCGATCCCCTCCTTCTCCACCCACTGCATCCAGCCGATCTGCCCACTCGGCACCGGCACTCGAACCGCAAACCCACTTGGTTGCGAACCCAAACACTCCCCGCAACTCATCGGTTTCCCCTCCTGTGCTGACTTCAGTAATGCAGCAGGATCTACCCCCATCAAATTCAGACCATTCCACTCCCCATTTCGATTCGGCTCCCAAAAACGTCCGGGCTTGGATACTTTCACCCAATCCGCAAATTTTTCGTTTAACTGAAACGCTATCTCCAGATGCAAATGTGCCCGATCTCTCGTCAATCCTGGCCCCGTCCACCCCATGACCCCCACCTGATCTCCCGCTTTCACCCGCTGCCCCACCTGCACGCAGGCCGAGGCCAGATGTCCATAAATCGTGTACACAGGCTGGCTTCCCCACATATGCCTCACGATCACCTGCTTCCCGTAATCGGAAATCTTTTCGTCCAGATTCACTCGCACCACCTCCCCATCCGCCGATGCTCTCACTTCATCCGTCGGTTCCCCCAGAGAATCACGATGCAAAGGCCGGATATCGATTCCCTTGTGAAAATGCTCGAATATTCGAGCAGGCTCAGACCCCGCCGTACGAACAAAACCGAACATCCCCGAGATAAGTCGGCGACTGATCGTCGGTTGATAAAACTTTTCTGGGTGATTGGCAACGAGAGCTCGATTTTCTGTCGGAAACTTCCAGTCGATTCGCTCCTCCGCCTGCCCCGATCCGAGCAGGCCCAGCGCCATCAACCAAAATACCAATGAGCGTCCCACTCGCCCGAAGATGTCGCCGACCGGCATCCTCGCCCACTCCGCCATCCTCACCTTGCTTTCAGTACCACCGCCCCACTTCGTATCGCGATAAAGTTCCCCTGCTTGCTCGCCCCTAAGACCGTCACCGGAACCTGCTCCCCACTCTTCAGTTGGCGAACCTTACGAGGCAACTCCTCCAATGTCCGCGCAGGAATTTGACCCAGGCCCACCACCAGCATTCCCTTTAGGATTCCAGCCTCTGCTGCTGGGCTATTTTTTTCCACCCCGACCACCAGCAACCCTACACGCTGTCCATACCCGAGCTGCATCGACTCGGTTAAGCTACAATCCTTCAGTTCCAACCCAAACTTCTCCTTAAGGGCCAACGCGGCGGAACGCTCAGGCGGAGCCTTAATTTTCCCTTCCACAATCGCAATCGCCTCCTCCACCCAGCGTTTCACCCGCTCGCCCGCAATGGCAAAACCAATACTCTCAGTGGGCAAGTTCTGGGCCATCGACATCTTAGCCGAACTCAACCCCACCAGATCTCCCTCCGAATCGACCAAAGGCCCCCCGCTGTTTCCGGGATTAATCGCCGCATCCGTTTGTAACAATCCCTCCATCGTCAAATCTCCCAGCGTTAAAGTCCTCTCCTTACCACTGAGAATCCCTGCGCTTACGCTATTCTCATATCCGACTGGGTTACCCAAAACGAGAACCGTCTGACCAAGTAGATTGGGAGAAAGCTTCTCCAGACTCAGAAAAGGCAAGGGCTCCTTTGCGTTCACCTTAATCAAAGCCAGATCCTGCAAATCATCGTCGCGAAGAAGTTCCGCGTCGTACTCTTTACCGCTCGATAGCTTCACACGGATTTTTAATTTATTGGCCCGACCTGCCACGTGCTGATTAGTTACAATATATCCGTCAGGACTAATAATGAGCCCCGAACCAAGGTTTTTAACTGGGGTCTGTAATATCCGATTTCCTCTCGCCATCCCGCCACCGTAAAACTGATTAATAAAAGTATCGAAAGGATCGATCACTTGCTGTTCCACAATCTTCTCCGTATTGATGTTCACCACTGCGGGACGCACTTTTTCCACCACCTTCACCATCGGCTCATCTTGCGGAGCCATCCCCCAGACGGATCCAGCGAGCAGAAAAACCCCCATCCAACGTGCTTTCATCATCCGCCCACCATAATCCCACCCCCCACCCCCCGACAAGCCCCCCACTCCTCCCATCCCCTACCCCAGAGCTGGGCCTATGCCCGGGCTCTAAATAAATATATTTTCAAAAACCCGCAACTTTTCGCCTCGAACTCAGTTTAATACTTATGACGACTAGCTATCGGCGTTGGGTCCACCAAAACATTCTTCGAGAAGATCCAGCCCCCATTCTTTCCGAATCCATTCTCCAACGTATCTGGTTCGAATCCCTCGTCCGTAATCCCCTGCAAACCCTTTCGGGCGAATCTCTCACCCTCCGCCAACCTGGCTTCTGGAATCATCGTGCTGGACCCGACTTTCTTCGCTGCTCCTTTCTTGCAGGCGACGGCTCAATCTTCACGGGAGACGTTGAAATCCATCGCCACTCCTCGGATTGGGATGCCCACCAGCACTCCACTAACCCAGCTTATCGCAATGTCGTTCTCCACGTTTTCTGGCAAGTCGACCCCTCCACCTCCCCCGCTCCCTCCCCACAAATCAGGCCCATCGCTATCGAGCATCAACTTGCTGCCCCTCTCACCGAACTTATCCCTCTTTTCCGAGCAACCCCCGCTGAGATTTCTGGAGGGGAAAAACCTGGCCGCTGCCACTTAACCCTTCTCGCTCTTTCCACCGATCAACTTCGCGATTTCCTTGAAGAAGCGGGTTGGCACCGCCTCCGCCAACGCCGCGCCCTCGCCTCCGCCCGCTCCTCCGCCCACGGATTCGACCAAGCTGTTTGGGTCGCCCTAGCAGAAGGCCTCGGCTTTTCCGAAAATCGTGAACCCTTTACCTCCTTAGCCCACGCCGTCCCCATTTTTCAACTCCTTCAACTCCCCCATCGCATGGATCGCGAAGCCATCCTCTACGGCGTCGCGGGTCTCCTCCCTGACCCCACCCGCGCCTCAGTATCCCCCCGCGCCCTACCACTTCTCAAGGAACTTTGGGATCGTTGGTGGCCCCAACGCGAAACCTGGAACGATCGCACTCTTCCACCCGCCTGCTGGAAAATGGGCTCCACCCGCCCCAACAACTCCCCCCTCCGTCGTCTCGCCGCCCTCTCCTTTATTTCCGACCCCATCCTCTGGACGTCCTTGACCCAATCCATTCAAAAGGGCGAGTCCAACGCTTTCTTAGAAATCCTTAAAACCGTCAAACACCGCTTCTGGGATCAACACGCAGGATGGGACGGCCGCATCCTATCCTCCCCCTCTCGTCTCGTCGGACTCGACCGCTCCACCGCCCTTCTCTTTCAAGTCCTCGCTCCTCTCACCCTTCTGCCCGAAGACGAACTCAACCGCCGTATGCAAGATTGGCCCGTAGGCGGCGACGCGGGTTTACTCCGATCCGCCAGTATCCGCTTGCTCAGCGTCCCGTTTCCGCCACCCGATGTCCGCTCCCACCTCGCGCGCGAAGGACTCCTCCAGATCTATCGAGATTTTTGCCGAACCGAAACCGACGCCTGCCAATCCTGCTCCATGCCAAACTTTTTAGCGCAAAGGTAGTGTCACTCACTCTCCTCCAACCCCCCAGCAAGACCCCTTCGCGGAGCCTTATCGCCCCTGAATCGGATCGTAAGAAGCCCAATCCCGCAAATCATAATGCCACCACTCATCGGGCACCCCAGAAAACCCCGCCCGAAACATCGCCTGCCGCAATATCTTCGCCCTCCCTCCCACCTCCTTCGGAACATCCGAAAAGTCCTCATCCGCCTTCGCGCTAAACTCATCGTGATCACTTGGCATCTCCAGCAACTTCCCTTGCAGATCCGCCAACGCAACATCCACACTGGTCCCCCGATTGTGCCGACTAATCTTTGTAGGGGGCGTAAGAAACTTCCCATCAGGCTTCGCGGCCCAGAGGGCCTTCTGCGCCGCAACCGGTCGCCAAGCATCCCAAAGTACCAACCGGTACCCACGTCCGCGTAAATCGACCACCACTTTTTCCAACTGACGAATCGTCTCCCGCCTTAACCAAGCTCGCCCATCAGGATATATCTTCTTTCCCGTAATGTTTCTTTCCGTCGCATACCGCATTTCGATCACAATCCCAGGAATCGAATCCTCCTTCACTTCCACCAACCCCTCCCCAGGGGCCTGAGCCCATCCCACACTTCCTACCCATCCCAAGAGAAAAAGAGCCCGCAAGATCATAGGCAGCCCAAGAAGCCGTAGTCTACCGACTCGGCACCCCACCCTTATCGTTGCGCAAGCGGCACAACTTTTCGACCCACCGCAGGCCCCACATACTCGCTATCAGGCCGGAACAACCGATTATCCTGCCACTGCTCAAGAATATGCCCCGTCCATCCCGCTGTCCGTGCCACCGCAAAAATCGGAGTAAATAGATCCGTCGGCAAACCCAAGCTGTAGTAAACCGTCGCCGAGTAAAAATCAACATTCGCATTCAACCCTTTTTCCTGATGCATGATCTGAGCAATCCGCTCACTCATCTGTATCCACTTGGTATCCCCTAACTCCGCCGTCAGTTTTTCCGCCATCCGCTTCAGGTGAGGTGCCCGCGGATCCAGCACCTTGTACACCCGATGCCCAATTCCCATAATTTTCTTCTTCTGCGCCATCTGCTCTTTCACCCACCCATCCACTTTTTCCAGACTCCCAATTTTCTGAAGCATGTGAATCACTCCCTCATTGGCCCCACCATGCAACGGCCCCTTCAAGGTTCCAATCGCCGTGCTCACAGCCGAATAAATATCGGTCAAAGTCGAGGCACACACCCGCGCCGCAAAAGTGGAAGCGTTCATTCCGTGATCCGCGTGCAAAACAAACGCCATATCCAAAGTGGCCACCGCTTCCGGCCCCGCTTCTTGCCCATTCAGTAAATAAAGAAAGTGAGCCGCCTCCCCCAAATCCTTTCGCACTGGAGGCAACGACTGGCCCCTCCTCGCCCGATGAAAATAGGCTGCGATCACCCCAATCTTCGCCGTCAGCGAGATTTGCCGATGCCGATTCAACTCCACCTGCTCCACCCCAATTGGACCGTAATCATAGAGCCCCAACATCGAGATGCAGGTACGCAGGATATCCATCGGACTCGAATCCTTCGGCGCCGCCAAAATATAATCCACCACTCCCTGCGGCAGTTCTCTCTCACTCGCTAGTGACTTTTTCAACTGCGCCAACTGCTTCGAATTCGGCAAATCCCCTTGCCATAGAAGATAACTGGCTTCTTCGAAGCTCACCTTGCCCGCAAGCTCATCAATGTCATAACCACGATAAATCAGCTTCCCTTCCAATCCACGCACGTCAGAAAGAGCCGTAGCTGTTGCCACCACTCCTTCCAGCCCTTTCGCCACAATCTTGGTCACCCCAGCCGCCGCTTCCTTGGCATCACTCACATTATTTTCCCAAAGCCTTGACCACTTCCTGCCCAATATCTCCAAGAGTTTCTGCCACGTGCACCCCCGCCTTCTTCAATGCTTCGATCTTCGCCTGTGCCGTTCCTTGACCACCTGAAATGATCGCCCCCGCATGTCCCATCCTCTTTCCAGGAGGCGCCGTTGCTCCCGCTACAAAAGAAATTACCGGCTTCTTCACTCGGGATTGAATGTATTCAGCCGCCTCCTCCTCCTCCGAACCCCCAATCTCACCAATCATCACAATCGCCTTGGTGTCAGGATCCGCATGCAAATACTCCACCGCCTTTTGCAAGGTCAACCCATGGATCGGATCTCCCCCCACCCCAATACAAGTACTTTGCCCTAGACCTTGACTGGTAATCTGCCAAACCGCCTCATAAGTCAGCGTCCCGCTTCGAGAAACCACTCCGACATTTCCAGGTCGGTGAATATACCCAGGCATGATCCCAATCTTACAAGCCCCAGGGGTAATAATCCCCGGGCAATTCGGCCCAATCAACACGCAAGAATGCTCACTCAGCGCATGGCGCACCCGCATCATGTCCATCACGGGAATTCCTTCCGTAATTGCCACGATCAGCTGGATCCCCGCATCCGCTGCTTCTAAAATTGCATCCGCCGCAAATTCAGGCGGAACAAAGATCATCGAGGCATTCGCCTTCGTCGCTGCCACCGCCTCCGACACCGTATCGAATATCGGCACCGTTTTTTCGAACTTTTCTCCGCCACGCGCCGGTGTCACCCCCGCCACCACCTGAGTCCCATACTCCTTACAGGCGGAAGCGTGGAAGGAACCTGACTTTCCTGTAATGCCCTGCACCAGCAAACGCGTATTGGCATCGACTAAAACAGACATCTTATTTCCCCTTCTTTCCCGCCGCCGCCGCGACCGCTTTATCCGCCGCTTCCATCAGTCCCTCAGCCGGAAGCAGTGGCAGTCCCGACTCCTTTAGTATTTTGCGACCGGCCTCCACGTTCGTGCCCTGTAACCGAACGATGATCGGCACTCGAGGTGGCGCCGTCCGACAAGCCGCTACCATGCCTTGCGCCAAAATATCGCACTTCAAAATACCCCCGAAAATATTCACCAAGATGGCTTTGACCGCTGGATCCCCCTGCAACAGACGAAACGCCGCCGTAATCATCTCTTCCGAGGCCCCCCCTCCCACATCAAGAAAGTTTGCTGGTTTCCCTCCTGCAGCCTGAATTAAATCCAGAGTGGCCATAGCCAATCCAGCCCCATTCACCATGCACCCAATGTTCCCATCCAGCCCGATATAGTTCAAGTGGTGCTCCGCCGCCGCCAAATCCCGTGGATCTTCTTGCGATGGATCTTGCAGTTCTTGAATCTCCTTGTGCCGAAACAGAGCGTTATCATCAAAACCCAGCTTCGCATCCAGCGCTACCACATCCCCGCCCTTCGTCACCGCCAGCGGATTGATCTCCACCTGAGAACAGTCCTTCTCGATGAAAAGTCGATAGGCTGCGTGCAATAATCGGCAGGGCGCACGCAGCCCAGTGGATGGGAAACCCAGAAAAATACTCACTTTGCGGGCCTGATAAGGTTGCAGGCCTAACCCAGGATGAATCACCTCCCGCAAAATCGCTTCAGGACTCTTTTCCGCCACCGCTTCGATTTCCACCCCGCCTTGCTGACTTGCCACAATCACTGGGCAACCCGAAGAACGATCCAACACTATCGCCAGATACAATTCACGAGCGATATCGGTTGATTCCCCCACCAGCACCGCATGCACCGGCTTTCCCTCGGGACCCGTTTGATGAGTAATCAACGTATTTCCGATCATATGCGAGGCCACATCCCTTACTTGATGGGGGGTTTTGACCAGGTGAACCCCGCTCTTGTAACCATCTTGGAAGTGACCTTTACCTCTGCCCCCCGCATGCACCTGGGCCTTCACCACAAAACTGTTACAAGGAAGACTTCGCGCGATCGATTCCGCCTCCTCTGGACTCCGCGCCACCGCTCCACGGGGAACAGGCACCCCAGCCGCCGCCAATAAGTCCCGCGCTTGGTATTCGTGAATATTCATAAAGAAGAAAAACTAATGGAAGCGACACTCGAGGAAAGCCCCTCTTGAGTCAACCCACCAATCCGTGGACTACTCCTGCTTTGCCTCTGTCGAGGATATCGGTTCCGCCACAGGCGGATTCAAACTCATCGGGGTACTTTTCTGTCCCGATTTCATGCTCAGCGGAGAAAGTTCCTTGGAGGAGAATCCCGTCAGATCCCGTTCCGTCTTGCTGACCTCTTTCAGTTCCGGAACATCAAAAACCACCGAAGGTTGGATCATCACGACCAACTCCCGGCGTTCGGTGTCGTCCGTGGTGCTTTTGAAGAGATTACCCATCAATGGAATCGTGGAAATAAAGGGGATCCCCGAACTGGCCTTGGAATCCGTCTGAGAGATCAATCCTCCCATCAAAATCGTGGCTCCATCTGGCACAATGACGGTAGTCGTTAGTTTTTGGGTGTCGATCTTAGGCACGGAGACTCCACCCCCGATCTGGGTTTCACTGTTGATCCCCTTCGCCAACGTGTCGTTCGTCTCGACAATCTGTAGACTGATCTCCCGAGCGCTGTTGATAAGGGGCACGACCTCGATTTTCAAAACGACATCCTGATACTGAATATTGGATTGCTGAGAACCGGAGGTCGCAGTGGCACTTCCTCCTCCCCCAAGAGTTGTCACCGTACTTGTAGGTACAGCAATTTTTTGCCCCTGAAAGATGGTCGCCTTTTTATTGTTCGCCGTAAAAACGGAAGGACGTGAAGCTACTCGGAATTTGCCCGTCGCGGTGAGGGCGCTGACATAGACATTCAGAGTGTTTCCAATGAATGCGGCGATCTGCATTCCGGGCAAACCATTACTAGCAGCGACGTTGGCTAATTGTGCCATGGTGGCAGCCGACTGCATCAAAGGGGTGTTGGTCGTGATCATACTTCTTCCCCCTCCTACCGAGTTAACGCCTGACGTGGAATCCCCAGTAAATCTTTGCAGGACATTGACGGCGAAGGCGTCGGCGTTGTTCACGAGCAACTGGCCAATCACCGTAGCCAGATAAACCTGCATCGGACGTTTGTCCAATTTCGTTAAAATCGCCTTCACCTTTTCCCGGGATTCAGGTTGCCCAATCACGAGAATCGAGTTCGCCCGATTATCCGCAATGATCCGCGTCTTTCCCACGATGATCGACTCGGCGGCCGCCTGCTCCCCGGGCTCGCTCAAAATATCTGCAGGATTTGCGGTAGCGCCACTGGTCCCGGTGGCCCCACCCTTCACCCCACCCAACCCGATTCCACCACTCACCGTTCGGGTCGCTCCTGCCCCGCCCGTTGCCGCGGCATCGTCGCCCTCTTCCTGCAACATATCCTGCAGAATGGGTAGCATATCGGTGGCGGAAACATAGTTCAGAGGCTGTTCATAGGGGTCGCACAACTCCACTGAGATATCAAACTGCTTAATCAAGGAGCTAATCCCCACAAAATCAAAGGGGCTCGCAACCACCAATATCCGGTTTGTTCTCGTATCCGCAATCAGCTGAATATCGCCCGCAAAACCACTTTTACTTCCACTAATCGTTACCCCCGCAGATCCGCCTGCCGCACTAGGTAATCCAGGCACCCCAGGTTGCGCCACTTGACCTGTCGCCGCTTTCGCCGTGGCTCCCCCGCTCTTCTCCTCTCGTTTTTCCAATATCTGCGTAATCAACTCCACCACCCGATCCGCATTCGCTTGTACCAGTTGAATAAAATCAGTTTTTCTCTCTGGCGCTGGGGTATCAATCAGGTCCCTCACCTGGATCAGGCGCCGAATCAGAGTGGCATTTTCTGTGATCAGAACCTGATTTGCAACCGGCACAGGTACCAAACTGCCATACGGATGTAGCGTGATGAACTGTTCAAAGATCGGCACCGCATCTGCCGCCGCCAAATGGGTCAAGGGCATCACATACGAAGCCACCACCTCACCCTCAGGCAACTCGCTCTCATTCGTAAAAAGAAAAACCCCTTCACTCCGAGGATTCTTGCCCCCCGCGGTGTTAATCACTTTGACCGCGTTCTTGTCCAACGCGATAAAGACGTACCCATTCAGCAGTAGGGTCGATTCTAACAACCGGATCGCCTCTGCCTTGGTTACCGGCTGATTTAAAGTCAGACTTAGATTCGCCCCGCCGCCAAGCAGACTGGCATCTTTAATCAAGGTGACTCCTTTTAATTTCTCATAGACGACAAGGAAATCTGAAACTGGATTATTCGGAAACTGGATCGTATCCGGCGAAACCATCTCAGGCTCAGAACCCACCACTCCCTCCCCAGTTGCGGGCAACCCCGCCCGGCTGGGATCTGGGGACAATTCTTGCGCCCAAGTCCGCTCGACCTCCACACTCAGAAAAAACAGCAAGCCTAAAGACAAAACAAAATAAGTTCTCATTTCCTACCCCCCGCTGGAATCGGAACTACCCGCCGCCGAATTACCATTCCAGGCGCCTGTGCCCCTGTGGTTTGCGCTTTCTGCCCAGGATTGATCTGCGCCTGGGCAGGTTGACCCGGCATTCCTGGTATTGGTGGTTGGGCTTGCATCGCCACAGGAGCTTGTCCAGTGGGCGCGGCGCCCCCGCCCGTCACCTCGTATTTCAACGTTGCCATCTCCGATCCCTTCTTAATTTTTGCCTGCATCTTCGAGGGATCACCCAAAGGATCTTTCTTTAAATCCAGCAAGATCATCCCCTGCGCTGACGGGGAAGGCTTCCTTCCAACCAATATACGCTCGGGCTTTGTTTTATTAGCCACCATCACGTAATCCTCCCCCTCCAACCGAACATAGCCTCCCAAAACAAGCTCCTTGGCGAAATCCGCCTCCGCAGTAGCCGAAGCCAAGGTAAAGGGAGACTTCTTACCCAAGGCCGTATAACGCGTTAATTCCAAAGCCTTAGGCAGGTCCGAACGGATTTCCGTGCGCGGCGTAGCTTCTCCAACAGTAGTGGGTAGAACAGGAGGCATCTCCCCAAATCCTATCCCTTCCATTAGATAAACGAGGATAACTCCTCTCGTAATTGTGAAGAACTTGTTCACTGCTTGTTGACCCTAAAAAACTGTCCTACCTCAGCCTCCCCCGTCATTTTCGGAGGCTCGGCACTCAGCTTCAAATTTAGCATAGTCAATGCCACTCCACTCTCAGGTTGGTACAGATCGACAATCCAGCGAGTGAACTGCTCCAAACTTCCCGTCAGACGCATCCGACTACTATAAATCGTGCAGCTGGCTCCAATTTGCGGCGCCTGCAGGTTCTGCTCCTCAATCTTTAATCCTGCCTTAGCAGCCGTGCTCTGAGACTTCTTTTGCAGAGCAGGGGCAGGATTGTCCGCGGGTACCGTTTTCAGATTTTTCTCCAACCACTCCGCCTTCTCCTCCCACTCCATTTTCTTCTCCATCCAGCCCCTAGCTTCCGCCAACTCATCCGTTTTCTGTAAAAGGTTACGCCGATTGGCCTGATCGAAGCTCAGAAAGAGCTTCAACCCCAGGAGATGGATGCCTACAAACACCGCCAAACCAAAGAAGAGCATCAGCTTTTTTTCATGGCGCGACAGCATTCGCATCGGAACCTCCTTCCTCTTCTTTGGCCACCTCAGCCCCCGCTGGAATTCCCTCTACCTGAAACCTAGCATTGCCGTTGGGTAAAAGAGTCGGCTGCGGATGACGCCACTGGTACTCCGAAAGCATCGGCTCCTTCTTCAGCCACTCAAAATACTTCTCCGTCTGCTCAAGATCCTTCCCCTCCCCCTGAAGAAGAAGGCGCTTCGTATTAAAATCAAAAGTGGTCAAGCGCACTCCATCAATCTCCCCAGGATCCTTCTCAATCAAGGGTCGGGCAACCTCCCAAAGCAGTTCCAAAGCGTTCATCTTCGGATTCACTAAGGCTGCCGCCTCCCGCCAACTCTGCGAGGCTTCTCGTATTTTTCCCGCCTCGGGAGCAATCCCTGCCAACTCTTTTTCAACTTTCTGAAGCTGAATCAGGGGCACCGCGAAATACACCAGGGCCGCCAGAATCAGCACCACGTAGGCCGCCAGCCCCGTCCGGATCGACCTTGTCTTTTTCGCTTGCTCGGTTTTTGCCAAACGGCGCTCCGTCAAAAGCGGAGGTTGCAAATCCCAAGGGCCTGCAGGCAACCGCGGCGCGACCCTCGGCTCCGTCCGCACTGGGCACGGAAGAAGTGACAAAAACTCCTGCACTCCTGCCCCCATTTCCCCTTCCTCTCGCAGAGCCAGCATATTGAGATCAGGTAGAGTTCCCTCTGCTTCCAGTTGCGCCAGCAAAGCCCCAACCTCTGTTGCCGTCCCCGCCTGTAACTCACGCGCCAGCAAAGGTTGTGTATGCAACCATTTTCCACCCGAGTAAAAATCCACCACCCACCGGCCCAGCTCTTTTCGTAGAACTGCGGAAGATACTCCCCCAGGAGCAGGCAAAACTCGACCCGCGATCTCATGACGCCCCGCCTGATTTAAAAGCCAAGTCTCCTCTAAAGGACCCGCTAAAATTGCTGTCGCTTCTAATTGCCTCAGGCCTGGCTCGTCCTGACCCGCCACCGCCACTGGCTCAGTCCGAATCGGTTCCATAGCCCAAACCGTTAAGTCAGGATTTGCCCCTAGCAAATTCTTCGCCTCCAAGGCGATTTTGGCCAAATCTCTCGGCGCAATTCCCTCTTCAACCGATATCCAAAGGGGCACGGAAAGAAAAGAGCGGGAAGGCAGACAAACCACCGCTTGATCCGGTGCTCGCAGCTTCTGCGGATCCTCCGCCGGTCCCATACACTGAGCTTCCCCATCTGCCGTGCTCCACAACTCCCACCCCTCAGGCCCTGGAAAAACAAAGACTGGGCCAGAGAGGTTCTTCCCTTTGATCTTTTTAACTTTGAGAACTTTTTTCTTCATGGATTTGCATCCTCCTCAGACCAGCGAGCCTTCACCTGAGGAGGATTCGATGTACGGGAAATTAAAGCCACTACCTTTCTTTTAGCCTTACCGACAAACCCCGTCGAGGTTACGCGCCAAAGATCTTCTTCCGCCACCACCACCCGATCCATCCACTTGTCGTAATTTGCGTCCAGCAGCGGCAACCCCTGGGTCACGATATCATCCGCTGTCCCTGGGATCTGATCGGGACCAGGACGCTGGCGCATGAAATTCGTGGCCGCTCCAGCCCCCAATCCCAACCACGCCTCAATCAGATCCTGCTCCGCACTACGCAAAGACAGCTTCCCTGCCCCGTAAACCGTGAATTTGCTCAGCGCATCAACACTCTTACTTCCCTCCTTTGCCTCTTTTGCCATCTCCGCCCACCCAACCACCTTCTCCAGCTCTTCAATTTTCTCAAATGGACCATTTCGCACCGAACTCTCCGTTCCGCTATTTGAGCCCGTACTCATTTCATCTGCATCGACCCAGTCCAATAAGGCATCAATCAACGAAGAAGAGGTGGTTAAATTGACCTCCCACCCTGCAAATAGATTTTGCAAAACAGATCTAGCTAACGTTTTGTCCCCCAACAACAGGGCATTGATGTTGATCTTGGCCGCATCCTCCGACATGTCCTTAGCCTCAATTTCAAAATGAACTTCCACGGGAATCTTCTCTCCCGTGGTCCACCCTTTTTGCAAAGTTACACTCAACAACTTCGAGGCTTCCGCCATATCTTCAGGACGTAGCTGACTATGCAACGCCATTTGAATCCCTGACTCCGCCACCAACATTGCCCTCGCATTTTGTAATGCCGCCACCTCCTGCCCAATCTGCCTCTGTAAAATTGCCACCAACCCAAAAAGGGCGGCAGAAATAAGCCCCACCGCCCAAAGCACCACGATTAAAGCCACCCCAGAGGAACTGGCCGGATTTGTCCTTTTTTTCATCACTCTAGTTAGGGGCTACTGGAGGGTTCGTGTTCGTCGAGGCAGGAAAACCTCGGAAAACCGGATCCACTGGAGGCTGTCCGCTCGGACTCATTCCCGCGGGTATCCAAAAGATCCCCGTATTCGTCACCAATCTCTTTCCATTTTTCCGCACTAGCACCATCTTAATATACGAAGGCTTCATCGACTCCGCCCAAGTGGAGGAATCCATCTTAGTTTGATTTCTTGGATCTCCCGCAAACCAGCGCAAGTCCTGCACCTCGCGCATTAACGAAAAGGTGTTCACTTCGGGCTTTTTCTCGGTCTTTTCGGTGGACTTGGTAAATAATTCCTCCAGCACCAACTCCTTCCCATCCCCTGTCGCTGCTTTCTTTAAATCAAACCGCAAAACTCGCACTCCGCCAAATCTCTCAGGAAAAATCGCCACGGGAGAGTTGGTTAGGGAAAGAGTCTGTCCCCCTCGCTCCTGCGCTAAACTCACCTGAGACTTTATTGGAAGGTCCAAACATAGTTGGCGAACCAACGCAAAAAGCCCACTAACTTCACGACTCCGTAGACTGGACTTCGCCGCCTCATCCGCCGCCATTACAGAAAATTGTACTAACTGAAAAATCACTCCAAAGATCAGGATGAGAATAGTCAAACCCAAGGTCACCTCAATCAAGGTGAAGCTAGCAGCAGCTGAAAATCTCGATCTCATCGCGTCTGCCACAGCAGAAAGGAGATTCCTTCAAGAACCTCTCGCTTTTTTGTCTCCGCCCGTATTTCAACCTGCCACCACCCACTGATCGTTCTAGGTCCCGCTTTTGGATCCGAGTTGGGTAACTCAATCGGAGGTACAGGATTCACGCTTTGGGTCAAAAAAATAGTTCCATCGTTGCTCACGGGAATAAAGCTTTTCCCCGTTGCCTGTAGATTATTCGTTACCGCAAGAATTTGTGCGGCTAGGGACTCCACCGCCTGCCGTCGCCCTCCCGACCGCAAAAGCGCCAAGTTAATTCCTAAAACATCGTTCAGCGCCGCCGCAAACCCTATCGCCGCAAAGGCAAAGATCGCCACCGCCAGCATCACTTCAATCAAAGTAAATCCCCCCACCTTCTTTCTCATCGCTTGGCCTGCTTTTCCGTCACGCTCTCCCCCGTCAAGGCATTGAAAGAAAACTGCGATTCGTTATCCCCATGCTTTAGTAAAACCTGAATCGGCTCGACCACTCCTCCACCCGTGAAAAGCCACTGATAATCCTCAGGCGTTTTCCACCCCCGTTGCCCCAAAGAAAGGGCCAGCGGCGTCACAATCATCATCTCCACCTCATCGGGAAACAACTGCCCTCCTACCCCTCGACCTCCCAGCATAACCCTCTGGGCAACGCCAGTTTCCAAAGCCTTCTCTCTTGCGGTCCCCGCCTGCTCTTCCAGCAGACTGCGGGCCTTCGCTAAATCCTTATCCCCACCTGTGCTCGAAAGAAAAACCGCCGCCCCTCCCATGAAAATTACCCCAATACCAACCGCCAACATAATTTCTAAAAGGGTGAACCCACCCTGCCCCGCCATCTTCGGTCGCCATCTCATCCGACCTCCCTCCCCTACCCTTACTTCGAACTAATGTCGTCGCCCTTGCCCCCTTCATCCTTACGATCTGCACCCGTCGAATACACTCGAAACCCCTTGGCTGAGGAAGAGTCCACCTTGTACTGGTAAGGCTGACCCCACGGATCTTTCGGTTCTTCTTCAAATCCCTTTCCCGTACCCACTAATGCTTTCAGCCCCGCCGATTGTGAGAGAGGAACTCCTCCGCTCTTCATTTCATACATCCGCACTTGGGTAATAATCGCCTGCAAGTCACCCCGCGCCCTCTGCTCTTTCGCAAACTCCAGATTTCCCGTCAGCATATATATCGCCGAGCCCATCAAGACGGTGATGATTCCCACCACCAACATAATTTCAATTAAAGTGAATCCCGCCGTCGCTTTAAGATAAGGTCGCTTTTTCATTCGGTACGTAATCCTACGACACCACTGCCAGATGACAATCCTGTCCGTAGCTTCGGACCCACCGATCCTCCACCCACCGTCCACACACCCTGCGCAGGACTTGACGGGGAAACCGCTGCAGGAGTCGCCGAAATCGTATGCGGCACGCTCGGTGCTGGTGGTTGCATCGCGGCAAAGACCACTTGCAACCGCAAGTTTCGTAACGTCGTCTGAGAACCTGACTCCCGCCAATCCACTTGGTTTTCTCCCGTGCGCAAAACCCCCGCAGGCACATAAACCACCACTTTGCGCCAGCCCCCATACCCAATCTCCCTGCTCCTCAGATTTTCTCGATACCCCGGATCATCCAACCCAGGCACCTCAACCGCCAACCCACCCATCTCTTGCCCGTTCACCCACACCGAAGGCTCCTGCCCTAGAATCAAACCCGCCACCTGCGCTTCAATTCTCCCGTAGGCTGGTTTTCCCGCAATCGGCGCGACGAAACGAACAGGATTTTGGGCGTCAATCTTCACTGGCCCCGCATCCAGTACCGCATCCATCACCGAACCTTTCTCCTCATCCATCGGAAGATGTCTCCCCGCACCCTGCAACTCGTCCCCAGGAAAGATTTTCCCTGAGGACGTTAGATATAAGCCCGAAGGAGCCGTCCAACCCGCCGCTAACACCAAAGGCTCAACCCACGTCAAATCAACCCGCTCCAAAACAGGATCGCTTCCCGTGGATTCGATAGTCACCTGCCCAGGCCCACCTAAACTTTCCCGTTCGATTAAAAGAGTCCGCTGATGCAAGGAGGCCGCACGCTCGAATAAATTACTGCAAAGCGTCACCGCCCTCCCAGGACCCTGCCAAATCACACGCGCAAAACCATCCGCGGGCTCTCGAAAGACCAAGGTAAGCGCCAGTTTTGCATTTCCCACCGGCGGCCGAATCTGAGCCCGCCAAGTAAACATGTTGAATCCTGGCTGCGCTAAGACTGGCCCAAACCAAGAAGGAAAAGGATCGCCCGTTTTCCTCGCATCCCAACTGGCAGGAGGAATCGAGTAACCCGGGGGTGCTTCTGCTGTTCCTAGGGATCCCGCCCAGAGCAGGCAGAAAAGCCAACCCAATCGGGCAAGATTATGTCTCCGTTTCTTCACGCTTATCATCTTGGCAGGAAGGCGGACACCTTCGCGGGCAACTCACCATCTTGCTCACCCCCCCCGTCAACAACCCGCGAACCAGCAAGAATAAGTTATTAGAGACCTTTTCGCATTCCCGACATCGCCCCGAAGATACTTGTGATAATCGAATAAACCACCACACCCACCACCAGAGCAATCACCACGATGATCACTGGCTGAATCAAAGCCGTGATCCGCTGAATCTTGCGATCCATCTCTTTTTCAAACCGCGCCCCCGCCTTGTCCAACGCCTTCGACAAGTCCCCTGTTTGCTCTCCCACCGCTACCAAATCCAAGAACATGTCGGAGAACCCCCCCACCTGACGCAAGGCTCGACTCAGGGAATACCCCTCCGAGATCTGCCCGGCCGCCTTCTCTAATCGAAGCCGGTAAAACGAATTCGGAGTAGCCTGCGTCACCAACTGCATCGCCTGCAACAAGGTTACCCCATTAACCAACAAATTAGCCAAAGTCTGACTAAACTGTGCATAAAAGGCTGCCTCCAAAACCGCTCCCGCCACTGGAATACTCATCCGCGCCTGATCCCACCAAATCCGACCCAATGGTTTTTGAATCCACTGCCAAAATCCTAGCCCCCCCAACGCCAGACTCGCCGCCAGTAGCCAACCATAGTGCACCAAAAAATAACTTGTTCCCAATAATAGCTTCGTAACCAGCGGAGTCGTCTCGGGAGATTTACTAAAAAGACTCTCCAACTGGGGAACCAGCACCACCACGAACAGCACCATCAGCAAAATACCCGCCCCACTAACAAACATCGGATAGATCAAAGCTTGGATCACCCGTCCTTTCAGATCGCTCAGCTTTTTCAAATAAAGTACCTGTCTTTTTAAGATTGAGCCCAAGGCACCGCTCACCTCCCCCGCCGCCACTAAGTTGCAGTACAGATCAGAGAAACTCGCCGAGGCCGACTTCAGCGCACGCGAAAGACTGGTCCCCTCTCGCACTTGGTTCCGCAAACTCTGGGCTACCGCCTTCAAGGCAGACGCCTCCGACCTCTGCTCCATCATCTTTAGCGCCCCCTCCAACTGCAGACCCGCATCCAACAAATCTCCCAACTCCTCCGTAAAAGAGATAATCTGACTCTCCGTCATTAACTGCTCCCCTGCCCCACTCTGCCCTGCCCCCTTCGCCGTCCCCGTCTCGATCAACCCCTCCTGCTGCAGGCGTAAAGGACGCAACTTAAGCTTACTTAAACTCGCTAAAGCTTCCTGCCGAGTATTCGCCTCTAACTTTCCCGCAGTTCGTGCTCCCCCTGCCGCCAAAGCCTCGTAAGTGAAGGTAAGCATCTCAGGCCCCAGGATTCCGATTCGATTCCACCACTGTCACCCGCACCACCTCCTCAATCGTCGTCGTCCCCTCCGCCACCTTGTCCCAACCGTCATCCCGTAAATTTCGCATCCCTTGCGACTTTGCCATTTCCTTCAGCGCCGCATTCGTCGCCTTTGCCGTGATCATTTCTTGAAGTTGAGGCGTAACCAAACAGATTTCAAATATCGCGCGCCTGCCTTGATACCCCGTCTGGCGACACCGATCACAACCCACCGCCCGATACGCCGTCGCCGCTTTCTCCAAAGGAATCTTGATGTCTCTCAAATAGGCTTCCGAATACTGACCCGGTTCACAACACCAAGGACAGAGCACTCGGACCAATCGTTGCGCCACGAAAGCCCGCACCGAAGATCCTACCAAGAACGGCTCAATTCCCATATCGACCAAGCGAGTGATTCCCCCGATCGCATCATTGGTGTGCAAGGTCGAAAAAACCAAATGCCCAGTCAACGCCGCTCGAATTGCGATCTCGGTTGTTTCCACATCCCGCATCTCACCCACCATCACCACGTTCGGATCTCCCCGCAAAATACTCCGAAGGCCCGCCGCAAAAGTAAGATTGATCTCTGGCTTCACCGCGATCTGCACCACCCCAGGAATCTTATTTTCAACAGGATCCTCAATCGTCACGATCCGACGATCCTTTGTGTTCAGCGATGCTAAAAATGTATAGAGGGTTGTCGACTTCCCTGATCCCGTTGGACCGGTGATCAAAACGATCCCGTTCGGTAAGGCCAGCAAACCCCGCACCATCTCCGAGTGAGCCGCCCCCAACCCCATCTGCTCAAAATCAAATCTCTGTTGGCCCAATAGACGAAGACTAATCGACTCCCCCGTCACTGAGGGAATCGTCGCGATACGCACATCGATCGGCCGCCCCTCAAACTCCAGATTGATTCGCCCGTCTTGCGGCAACCGCCGCTCAGCAATATCCAGATGAGCCATGATCTTAATCCGGGAAATGAGTGAAGCCTGGAACAACTTGATTCGTGGCGGGACCGGAATATTTCGCAGTACCCCGTCGATTCGGTAGCGAATCTGCAAATCATCTTCCAAAGGCTCGATATGAATATCCGTCGCCCGCTCCTGCAACGCCTCACGGATAACTTGATTCACAAATTTAATCACCGAGGCCTCCGAATCATTCTCATCCAGTACAGTCGTTTCCTGTTCGAGATCATTGGCCGAGGCAAACTCCCCACCTCCTTCAAGAATCTCATCAAAGGTCTCCGCACCCACTCCATACCCTCCCCGCAATCCATCCAAAACCGCCCGCCGAGGTGCTAGCATCCATTTACACTCCCCTGTCCAAAACCCAGCCAAAGCCTGCCGTGCCAAATGGTCGAAGGGATCAAAACAGAGAACGGGAAGTGGATCCCCTTCCGCTGGGGTGACCGGAAGCAAACGATGCCGCAGCGCAATCTTCGCCGGAAACTTATCCCGCAAGGGGGCAGGAATTGGCGGAATTTCTCCCTGCCACACCGGAAGACCAAGGGATTCGCCCAACTTCTGCGCAAAGACTTTCTCGTCCACCTGACCCGTTTCCAAAAGCGCATTGACCATCGAACGCTGTTCCACCGCCGCCTCCGCCATGGCCTTCGTGCAGGTCGGCATATCCTTAGCCCCTGCTTGTTTAGCTAAATCCAGTAAGGCGGTGGTTAAGCTCACAAGGTCAGCACCTTTCCGAGTCGATCGGGATTCAACCCTAAGAGATCTTTCCGCACGAAAAGTCCGTCATCACGAATCAGTTTTCCGTCAAAATAAATCTGGCCACCTCCATGCGCCCGATCTTGCAGATTAACCAAATCCCAATGAATTTGCGATCGATTCCCGTTGTCTGCGACCTCGTAGGCTTGCCCAGGCGTAAAATGAAACGAACCCGCGATCTTCTCATCAAAAAGAATGTCGCGAATGGGATTCCGTAGAAAAGGATTTAACCCCAAGGAAAACTCCCCGATATAACGAGCTCCCTGATCACTGGAGAAGATTTCTTCCAATTGCCGGCTTTTATCCCCCGCGCGGGCCCGCACAATCTGCCCACGGGAAAACTCCAGCCTGATCTTCTCAAAAGGAATTCCTCGATAGACCGCGGGAGCTGAAAAGGTGATCTCTCCCTCAACACTATCTTTAATCGGCGCCGTAAACACCTCTCCATCGGGCAAGTTCCTCTCCCCCACACAGGGAATGACTCCAATCCCTCGTATGGAAAAACGTAAATCAGTGCCCGGCCCAGTAATATGCACCTTGTCCGTCCGCTTCATTAGAGCCACCAGTGGCTTCACCGCTTGCGACATCTTCCGATAGTCCAAATTACAAACACGAAAGAAAAGATCTGTAAACGCTTCTGTACTCATTCCTGCCCCTTGCGCCATCGCAGGGGTCGGCCAACGTAGTACCACCCAACGGGTATGATTCACCCGCCGATCCGATATCGGCCGTAAAATCTTCCCCGCTAGCTGCTGTTTCTCCGCAGGAATATCGCTACCTTCAAAACTATTTTGCGTACCTCGCAAAGCGATATACGCCTGCATCCCCTTCATTTTTGCGAGATCATGTTTGCGCATAAATTGCAGACCCGCTTCCGTTGCCCCACGAGCCATCTCGCGAGAAATTGCTCCTCGATGAAGATGAAGGAAAGGCTCCGCCCCCCTCGCCCGCACCGCTCGAATCAATAATAAAAGAAACTCATCAGGAATCTCCGCCGCATCAATCCAGATTCGGTCTCCTTTCCGTAAAGCGGTGGAATACCCCGTCAGCACATCCGCCAACCGAGCATAGCGGGACTCTTTCATCGGAGTCTTCCCCCACCGAAGACATTCGCGTACCTTAGAACTCGATGATTGCTCATAGTCCTAAGTTTCAACGACCCGCCAGTTTTGGCAAGCTAGCCACCGCCCTACTTTGCCTCCCTCTCTTAACTCTTGGGGCAGAACCCTCCCCGACTCTCCTTACCGGAAAAGCCACCATTCATCTCAAAAACAGCTCCACCACCCAAAATCTCAGCGGGATGGATCTGGTCCTCGCCCCCCTCTCCCTCATCCCCGAAGTGCGTCGCCTCCGCATGGAAACCTGGCGCACCGAGGGCCTCGCCATTCAACGAGACCCATCAGGAGAGGAACAGCCCGTGGGAATTCGAATTGATTTTGCCGACGGCTACAAGAATTTAGACCTTAAATCCATGAGCCAAGCCGCCGCCAATGTCGCCACCACCAGAATCCGCACCACAACCAACGGCACTTTCACTTTTTCTAATGCATCCCCAGGCAAGCAAACCCTCTACGGCCAGTACAAAAGCCGCTACGCCGTGGCTTACTGGTTGATTGAGGTCAACCTACTCCCCGGTCGCACCAACGAGATCACCCTCTCTGAAACCAACGCCGCCGAGGTCTTTAATCGCATCATCAAACCTGCCCCATCGCACTAACCTCTGCCGCGGCAGACTCCAGCCGTTCTTAAACAGAACCCATCGCTTGCCAAAGCTTCCAGTAAGCCCCTTTTCGGCTTAGTAAATCCTCACCCTTGCCTTCTTCCACCAAACGCCCCTTTTCCAAAACGAGTATTCGATCCGCCCGATGCGCCGCATGTAAACGATGGGTCACGAGGAGAGTGGTCGGTCGAGTCATCAGATGAGATAAAACATTCAAAAGCTCTTTTTCTGTCGTTGGATCTAAAGCGCTGGTGGGCTCATCGAGCAAAAGAATTGGCGCATCCCGCAAAAACGCCCGAGCAATCCCAATTCTCTGCCTTTGTCCTCCACTCAACATCACCCCCCGCTCCCCTACCTGTGTCTGGTAACCTTGAGGCAGAGCGCAAATAAATTCATCTGCCTGCGCCTCCTTTGCCGCTTTCTCTATTTCCCGAAAAGAAGCGGTCGGACGCCCATAGGCAATATTTTCACGTACGGTTCCGTTCAGCAAAACTGTTTCTTGCAACACCAGCGCCTGACGGGCCCGTAGCTCTTTCTTGGCTACCGTTCGCAAATCAATCCCATGAAAATGAATCGTTCCAGCGGTGGGGTCATAAAAACGCGGTAAAAGAGAAAGAAGCGTAGTCTTACCCGCTCCCGTTCCCCCCACGACCGCCACCGATTCCCCAGGTTGAATCGTGAAGCTAAGATCGTGCAGGACCTCATCTCCACGAGGATAGCGAAATCCCACTTTGCGGAACTCGATATTCCCTGAAGCCAAAGACAAACGCGCCGGCTTCACCGGGTCTGGCACCTCATCCGCCGTATCCAAAACTTCAAAAACCCGCTGGGCCGCTGCCGCTGCTCCCTCCATCGACCATGCGGTGTAACTCAACTGCTCCAACGGAGAGTAGAGCATCGCCAAATAGGCCAAAAACACGAGAAGGTCACCTAAAGTCAACTTTCCTGCCGCCACCTCCCCTGCCCCTGCCCAAAGCAGAAACGCCGTACCAACCGCAAGTAAAGTCCCCACCACCATAGTGCTCGCCACATTCGTCATCGAAAGTCGTAGATTCGCCTCCAGAGCCTGCCGACACTCTCTCCGAAAAAGATCCACCTCATGAGACTCACGACCAAATGCATGGACTACCCGAATACTGGATAACCCCTCACTCGCTCGAGCGAGAACATCACTTTCCTGTGCCTGTAACGTGGTCGTCTCTCGCCGAATCCGCCCCGCATAGCGGGAGATCGCTAACAACAGAAAGGGCACAACCCCCAAAGAGAGCAGGGCAAGTCGCGGGCTCATTTGCAGCATCACCACAAACGTTCCTACCAAAGTAAGAACCGACCCAAGAATCGTCGCAAAACCACGATTGAAGTAAGTTTGAATCGCCTGAGCATCGTAGGCCACGCGAAAGCTGGAGTCTGAACTACGACGCACATCATGAAAACGAAGAGGCAACGACTGCAAATAAGCATATAATTCCGTTCTCACTCGGAGCAAGGCCTGTAGTCCAACTCCAATTAAGGCGTAAGTCTGCGCTAAGTTTACCGCGCCCCACAGCAAGTGAATCCCTACCAAGGCAGCACAGGCCAAGGCCAAGGAAGAAGAAAAAGACCAGGCCCCCGAAAGAAAGGGCACCGCAATTCCGCCCGCAGGCGAGCGAAGAACCTCATCTACGACAAACTTCAGTGGCCACGGCTTGAGAAGATTGAGCCCAGTTGCAGCTACCAGCAGTAATAACGCGAAAAGAATACGCCCAAAGAACGGCTGATAATAACTCAAGATGCGACGCATCATTTTCATTTAGTAGGAGTTTTTTCTGTCAGGGGTAAAAGTTGGGCCCGCCTTGCCGCTGCCCGCACTAGATCCCCCACCCTTCGACGAAGCTGCCATCCCGTCCACAACCAGCCCAATCCCGCCAAAGCCAAGATTCCCAAGAAAGCAGGCAAGGCCGCCCGATACGAAAGGCCTACCAAGACATCCGCCGTAATCGCGGTCAGGGCAAAGAGTCCGCTAAAGGTACTCGGCACAATTCCCTGATGCACTCGAGTGAGACGGCGACCATGTGGGTAAATCTCGGTCAACGTTCGCAAACGAATATGCCACCACCGATTGGCAAAGATTTGTATATCCCAAGGATTCCATCCTGTGTCCTGCGCATAGCGCCAGCCCTCCTCTTCCAAGATTTTTTCCACCTCCTCCAGTAAGGTGATTCGCTCTTTGCCTTGGTCACTCCAAAAAGCCAGCTCACGAGAACGCCAGAGCGGTATTCGCGGACCCACTCCCTTTTCTGGAGCCTGCACGACGGAGTCCGGTGTCCGCTTTCCCTTGAGCCAAGTAAAGTAACGGGCCCAATCTCGAACCAAGGGCTGGATTAAGGCGAGGTAGAAAACTGTCAGCCGTGCCCGAATAGTGTCATGTCGTGGCTCCACCCGAGCTACCACCATGAAGGAAATCGCAGGGAGCAACGTAGCCGCCAGCATCAGCAGAGGGAGGATTCGCAAAGGTTCAATCTGGATCGAAACCAAGAAGATAAACAAGGTCAACGCGTTCCACTCCA
Organism: Verrucomicrobia subdivision 6 bacterium; assembly: GCA_947466515.1. Taxonomy (GTDB): domain Bacteria; phylum Verrucomicrobiota; class Verrucomicrobiia; order Methylacidiphilales; family Verrucolacustridaceae; genus Verrucolacustris. The sequence goes on from CANIEM010000012.1 coordinate 26,314, forward strand.
GACCACTGACTAACTGAGCCCAAGGAGAAGCAGGTTTTGGATAAAGACACTGAAAGAAACCCATCCCAAAAACCCCGTGATAAATAATTGGCCGATGAAAGATCCGCTCGAATCTCGGCAATCCATAGATCACCCCCTTCCACCGCGCCGATCCTTGAGGGTCGAAATACTGCATGTGCTTGAATCGCAACATTGCCTCCGCTTCTCCATAACCTTTTTGTTGGCGAAAATAAGCCTGCATCGTGAAACGTCGGTGATGCCAAACCAGTGCACTCGGACTAAAACCAATCCGATGTCCCGCCTGCATTAGGCGCCAGCACACGTCCACATCATCTCCCGCTGTGCGAAACTCCGCATCGAAACCACCGATCTCCGCCAAAACCGTCCGCCAATACGCCATATTACAACCAGGAATATGTTCTGCCTCCGTATCACTCAACAAAACATGGGTCGGCGCTCCGGGACAAGCCGCCACCGCCGCGCCCACCGGACCTTTCGCGGGAGGATGAAGATTCGGCCCGCCCACCGCTGCATAAGAATCTTTTAAAAGACTAGCAACCAGGAAATAGAGCCAATCCACATCCGCCATACAATCTGAGTCTGTGTAGGCGATAATCTCCCCACTGGCCGCCTGCCAACCCACATTCCTGGCCACCGACAAACCCCGATTCGGTTGAACGATATTCTTAACCAAAGGAAAATCCGCCACGATCGATTGCGTTGAATCCTTAGATCCATCATCCACCAAGATCACCTCGTAGTCCGGATAGTGCAGTTTTTCTAACGACTCCAGGCAACCCCGGAGCGTCGCCGCCCCATTATAACTGCAGACGACCACGGAAACTTTGGGCAGACGGCTAAGCGGAAATTTCTCTACCAATCGATCCTGCGAACTCATCGTCAGCGGGGAGAGAGCGCGATAGGCCAACTTCGGTTGCCGATCCCGCCGGACGAGGCCAAAGGCCCAATCTTCCACATCAATCCCATCGGTGAACCACTCGTCAGTCCAAGAAAAGAGGATCGTTCCCGCCAACCCACCTCGGAATACTTCGTCCCAATGGTTCCCTAAAAGAGTGGCCTGCTCCTCTTCACTATGACGAATCGTATCCATACCAAACTCGCCCAAAACAAGCGGCCTATCCTCCGCTAGATTCTGCAGCCGAGATAAATAGGCCCGTAAATCAGCACCACGATGGAGATACACATTGTAGGAAAGGAAATCGGTTTCTTTGGGCAGAAGATACTCCGTCGGAGGAAAATTGGCATAGGCCGCCAGCGCCTCCGAATCTTCATCTTTCACAATCCGCGCCAATGAATCCAGAAAACCCTCCACCCGCTGAGGTCCATACCAACGAACAAGGTCAGGCGGAATCTCGTTATCCACGTAGTACCCCAGAATCGCTGGGTGCCCAGAAGCGCCTTTAGCCGCGCGCCGGACCGAAGCACGAATCTCCTTACGCACTGCCCCGTCATCCAAAAAAAGAACTCGCCTTTGCCAAGGCACTGTCACCATCACCCGTAGTCCATGTTCAGCTACTAGGTCTAAAAACCACTTCGGCGGAGGGTGATATACTCGCAAGGTGTTAAAGCCAGCCGCTGCCACTAAGCGAAAATCCCTCGAAACTTTCTCAGGCGTCCCCAGATGGTCGTCCCCTTCCCGAAACGGACCATAGGTAACTCCTTGAATGAAGAACTTATTTTCCCCCGCAAAAAGAAACTTACCCCGTACACAAACTCGCGGGCCACTCAGCCCCACGATCCGATTTCTTGTCTCCTCCTCGGGTTTCACCGTCCACGACGGGAAAAGGGGCACCGGATTCGAACTCACTTCCGCAACTGCCCTCGTCCAGTGACAATGTATTTATAGGAGGTTAACTCCTCCAGTCCCATCGGTCCCCGGGCATGAATTTTACCTGTGCTAATTCCAATCTCCGCTCCAAAGCCAAACTCTGCACCATCCGTAAAGCGGGTAGAGGCATTCCAGTAAACCGCGGCAGAATCCGCTCCCTGCAAAAACTGCTCCGCCGCCTCCCGGTCTTCCGTGACAATCGCGTCCGAGTGATGGCTCCCATATTTCTCTAAATGCTCTAGCGCTCCCTCCACTCCATCCACAACCCGAATGGCCATCGTCAAATCGAGATACTCCGTCTTCCAGCTTTCAGGCACGACCAACTGTTCCCCCGCTGCCTTCGACGCCGCCTCATCTCCGAAAAGCTTCACCCCTTGGGCTCGAAGTGCCTTGACTAATCGGGGCAGAATTTTCTCTGCCCCCTGCCGATCAACCAAAAGCGTCTCTGCCGCATTGCAAGTCGCTGGCCGCTGACACTTGGCATTGATCGTAATCGCTTCCGCCATGGCAGGATCCGCTGCACCGTGGACAAAAATATGACAAACCCCATCCGCGTGCTGAATCACCGGAACTCGGGCATGTTCCAGCACAGTCTGGATCAGTCCATATCCTCCTCGCGGAATAAGCAGATCTAGCACTCCCTCCAATCGACACATTTCAGGAATACTCTCCCTCCCCTCATTTTCCACTAAAGTCACAATCTCTGACGGTAGCCCTTGCTTCACCGCCGCCTCACTCAAGGCACTAGCCAAAGCACGATTGCTTGCCTTTGCTTCCCGCCCGCCGCGAAGCAAAGTTGCGTTGCCCGTTTTCAGGCAGAGAACTGCACTGTCCACCGTCACATTCGGCCGTGACTCATAAATAATTCCAATCAGCCCCAGCGGCACTCGAATCTTAGAAATCTCTAATCCATTCGGTTGCTTCCATTTTCGGAGCACTTCCCCCACCGGATCAGACAAGGCCGCCACCTTTCTTACCCCTTCCACCATCTCTGCAAACCGTTTCGGATTCAACTCCAGCCGATCCAGCAAAGCCCCAGATAGTCCCGTCTCTTTCGCGCTCTGCACATCTCCCCGATTGGCTTGGAGGATCTCTTTCTCTCGTACCTCCAACTGCTCTGCCACCGCAAGCAAAAGAGCATTCTTTTTCTTCGTAGAAAGACGGGCCAAGAAACGAGATGCAACTTTCGCGCGGTCGGCAAGATCCGCCACCGTGCTCATTTGGCGACCCAAGTTCCCGGAGGAACCCGCAGAACACTCTTCCGCACAACATCGGTCTCTCGCCCATCCGCAATCACCACGGGAATGCCTCGGCTCATCGCTAGTCTCGCTGCCTCGAGCTTCGAGAGCATTCCTCCCACGGAACCCACACTCCCTGCCCCACCCGCGCAGGCCAAAGTAGCGGCGTCGATTTTCTTCACTCTACGAATCAAATGGCCACTCCCATCTGGTTGACTCATCAAGCCAGGCGCATCGGTTAAAATCACCAGTCGATCGGCCCGAGCAAGGATCGCCACATGCGCCGAAAGTCGGTCGTTATCCCCAAAGGCGTTGAGCAAGGCAATCTCTTCAAAGGAGAGGGCATCGTTCTCGTTGAAAATAGGCACGCACTTCTTCAGTTGGAGCAAAGTATGCAAAGTAGCTCGGGTATTCTCGTAGATCCGTCGACTATCCAGATCCCACGACGTTAAAAGGATCTGCGCTACCACGAAACCATAAGGCGCTAAGGTTGCTCCATACGCCTTCATTAAAAGGGGTTGGCCGATTGTGGCACAGGCCTGCATCTCAGGGCGTGAAGTCGGACGCTGGCGCAAGGCCAGAGCCTGCATACCCGCGCGAATTGCCCCGGAACTGACCAAAATCACCTCATGCCCGGCACGACGCAGAGCCGCAATCTGCTTCGCCCAACGCCGCATCTGCCCCTGCGCCAGTCCCCCTTTTTCTGCCGCCAGCAGGCTACTGCCAATTTTAATGACGACTCTCATCAAATGCCCTGAGGTAGATTCAACCCTGTCGGCGGGACCAGAGTTGCGAAATTTGTTGGCATAGCCGAACGCCCGCCAACAGACGGCGGCCAAGACCTACTCCATGACCCGCCGCTTTTTTCCCAGGATAAAAAAGAGAAGCCGCTGCCATTCCTAGCCCGCCCCACTGACTCCCTAAGCGTAAAACATTCTCGCCTCCGTCGATCCATTCACCGATCGAGGCCGCCCCTGCACAGGCGCGACGGAACTCCCAGCCAGCTCTCCGGGAGGAGGCCTGACAAGCTAGGCGAGTCGCCCGAGCTTGGGTCAGCGCCGCGAGCTCAACCATTCCCGGTCCCTCTGGAATTCTGCCACCGTATCGGAAAAAGGCAGGCCGTCCCCTTGGATCCTTTTTCGCATCCTCAGATATGCAGCCAACGCTCCCAAACCGTAGAGCAAAGCTAATCCCACTAACGCCAAAATCCTTGCCTGAGGATCAGGCCAAACCGAAAGCACCACCGCCAACGAGGCCACCAATAAAGCCAAAGTTCCCAGACCAAGCGCCACCGCCAGCCAGAGAATCGCCTCAACCGCCCGCCACTTTTCTTCTTGGAGCTCCGCCCCAAGAAGACGAAGCCGCTCCTCCACCATTTTGACCGAAGTCAGCGCTAAATCACGAAGGGCAGAAATCATAAAATAGTATTCTCCTTAACGACGGCTCAACAATGCCCCCAAAATTAATCCCGCTACCAAGGCAACGCCGACCGACTCGTACGGATGCTTGCGAATAACACGATCCGCTTCCTTCATTCCCTCCTCCGCAGCCTCCTTCACATCATCGAGGTTCTTAAATTTTTCCCGCGCCGCGTCCAGTTTATGACTCAACTGGGCGCGCACCTCCCGTGCCTTTTCTCCTAGGTCTCCCGCCGTGGCCTGCAGCAGCTCCTCTGCATGAGAGATCACCTCACGAATGTCGTGGGTTACCTTGGTTGCTGTCCCCTTCCGGGTCGCTTTTTTAGTCTTAGATTTAGCCATCCCGCATTCTGCCCTAGACCATCCTCAGGGGGCAAGTTTCCCGCCGAGGCAATCGGCCCAGTTCAAAGCTCCAAGTCTTTGGAAGCCAATCTCTTTTCCAAGAGATTGCGTGCCTGTTGCCGCGCCCGAAGTCGTGGGTCAAACCAGATTTCTCCATACATCTGCCCCAACACCATAAAAATCCCAATCAGGGGCATGGCTAAAAGCAGCCCATAGACCCCACCCAACATTCCCCCTGAAAAAATCATCATGACCGTGATCAAAGGATGCATTCGCAAGGCTCTTCCCACCGTCATCGGTGTGTAGAGAAACTCATCCAAGAACCGAACTCCCAGAAAAAGAAGCACAACCGAAACCAGCAATCCACCTTCGTTCGGTGCTTTGACCGCACACGTCGCCACCGCTACCAACCCACCCAGAGCCGATCCCACGTAGGGAACCCAAGCAAAAACCGCACAAATTAATCCCAGAAACATCGCATCCCAAAAACCAAAAACACCTGCACTATGCCCAAGAAACCACAAGCCCAACCCCAAACTTACTGTGTCCAGCAACGTCAGACCAAACATCCCACGAAAGTACGCCCTCATCTGCCCATCCATCCGATCAAATAGCAGCAGGGTTTTCTCAAAGAAAGCGTTCGGCACCGCCCGCAAAATTAAACGATGAAACGCAGTTCCATCCCGCAGAAAGAAAAAAGTGAGGAACGGCACCAACAAAAGACTCGGTAACCAGTGAACCAGAAAAAGAATCGAGTCGGCCAAATAGGCTTTTCCTGATCCCGCCACAAAATGATCAATCTGGCCTTGCAACCCATCTGCCAGACCTGCCTTTTTCGCAAAGTGAAACCGCCCCTCAATCGCCAACAGGTTGTTATGCAAAACGGACTGCAGGCGGGCCCAGTATTCTGGAAGTTGGTTTTGCAGATCGGCCAGAGAGTTAAAGAGAGCCGGAAGAATGGTGACCGACGCGATCGCAGTCAAAATTGTGGCGGCTCCCAAAAAGATCCCTAGGGCTTGGTTCGGCGTGACCCCCGACAGTTGCAACCGCTGAAGCAGGGGTTGCACGAGATAATAAAGCACAATGGCGAGAACAAGAGGAAAAGCCAACCAGGCCACCGCATTAAGTAAAATAATCGACCCGAGGGCTCCCGTAATCACCGCCACCCAGATAATCGGGTGCTCGAGGGATCGCTCGCTAGGAAACTCATCCTTCACGTAGCCGCAACCTCCTCAGGTTGTCCCTCGGCAATTCGCCTTAAGCGAGCCTCCATCACCAGGGCCACCCCTCGCGCAATTTTGTACCCCAAGCGAGGGCGCGATTCAGCCAGCTGAACCAACTCAGGCCTGAACATCGCCAGCACGGTAGTCGCCTCCTCGGCAAACACCGTCGCCACTCTCGGACCCGCCTCTAGTAAAGCCATCTCCCCGAAGCACTCTCCCACTTGGATATATCCCAAGGTCTTCTTCTTTAAAAGTCCCTTGCGGGTAGCGCGTAATTTTCCGCTGATCACAACATACATACCCTCCCCTTGTTCCCCCTCATCGAAAACGATTTCGCCTGCTAGAAACTTGCGCTCATGCAAATGCAAACGTAAGGCCTCCAACTCGGTCCGAGTACACTCCCGAAAGACAGGAACTCCAGAAACAATTTGCAGCTGGGAGTCCATCGGTGGGGTTTGGAATATTTTTAAAAGATTCATGAATCGAAAAGGTTGTCCCCAAACCTTCCTTTCGACCAGTGAAATAGTCCTCCTTTGCGCTTGGGCAGGACGATCCTATCCGCTATGATTCATGCGCTATGGAGATTAAAGAAACAACTGAGAGTTCACTCCTCATCCTAGTCGTCTCAGGCGAAATCGATTTAAATCATTCGCCCGCCCTCCGCACCATTTTACGCGACAAGGCCAAAGCGAAAACCCTCCAACTTCTATTGGACTTTGCCGCCGTTCCCTATGTCGACTCTTCCGGCTTAGCGACTCTCATTGAGTACTATCAAAGCTCGAAAGCCTACTCTGGAAAAATGGCGATCTGCTCCCTCGTTCCCCGCGTACGCAGCTCTTTCGACCTCGTCCGCCTCAGCGAAGTCTTCGCGATCTTCCCAGATCAAGCCGAGGCACGGAAAGCTCTGGCCGGTGGTTCCGCTTGAAATTCTCGTTCGAAAGCCTCCTCAACGCCGGCGGTTCCAGGCTGACATACGGACTGCTGAACCTGCGTATTGTCGCTTGGATTCTCTACGGCTTCACTCGCCCTGGGATTATCGTTCCATCTCAAATTCTCTCGCAAATCATCCGGATCGGGGTTCAAGCCATACCCATGGCCAGCCTGGTCTCACTCAGCGTCGGATTCATTCTTGCCATGCAAAGCTCGACCGAACTCGGAAAAATGGGGGCCGACAGCTTCATTCCCGACCTCGTATCCCTCAGTCTGATGCGTGAACTAGGTCCACTTCTCGTGGCCATCATCGTCGTGGGGCGAAGCGGCTCCGCCGTGGCAGCAGAACTCGGTACCATGAAGGTCAATGAGGAGATTGAAGCGCTCCGAGTCATGGCCATCGATCCGATCCGCTACCTCGTCGTTCCCCGTTATATTGCTCTAATGATTATGCTCCCCTGCATGACAATCTTTGGAAATTGTGTGGGTCTCGTGGGGGGATGGGCGGTCTGCACCCTGGAAATGGGCATGCCGAGTTCCTTTTACATCGTCAGGGCGATGCAGCGACCAGAACTATGGGATCTCTATTCTGGGATCATTAAAACCGCCGTCTTCGCACACATTATTATCACCACTGCCTGCTATCAGGGGCTGAATGTAGAGGGAGGTGCGGAAGGAGTCGGCCGTGCCACCACGTCTGCCGTGGTTTACTCGATTTTATGGATCATCATTGCTGATACCATCCTCACAGGTCTGTTTTACTTTGTCCTATGAGCCCAACGCCGAAAAAAACGAATCCCCCCTCAGACGTGATCCTCGAAGTGAAGGATCTTGTTCAATCCTACAATGGTCGGGCCGTCCTCAACGGCCTGAATTTCAAAGTCCGCAAAGGCGAAACTTTTGTCATTATGGGAGGGAGCGGTTGCGGAAAAACTACCCTTCTCCGCATTCTCATTGGCGCCCAAAAACCCACCTCGGGATCGGTTCACCTTTTCGGGGAGGATATCACGAAAGCATCCACTCAAGAGCTGGACCGGATCCGTCTTCGGTTCGGTATGAACTTCCAGTTCGGAGCCCTTTTCCAATCCATGACCGTCGGTGAAAATATCGCCCTCCCCCTCCAGGAACATAGCCAAGTCGACCCCTCCCTCATCGAGATGGTTGTTAAAATGAAGCTCGAACTTGTTGGCCTGACTGGTTTCGAGAATTTTAAACCCGCCGAGTTGAGTGGAGGAATGAGAAAACGGGTCGGCCTCGCCCGTGCCCTCGCTCTCGATCCCGAACTTCTTTTCAGTGACGAACCCACGTCCGGACTCGACCCCGTCATGACCGCCGTGGTTGACCAGTTAACCCTCGATAGTACTCGCAAGATCGGCGTCACCGCCGTCGTCGTCAGTCACGATATGACCAGTTGCTTTCGTATCGCCACTCATATGCTCATGCTCGGAAGCGGACCCCGCCAAGGAGAGATTATCGCCGAGGGCACCCCGGACGAAATCCGAGCTAACCCCGACCCCTTCCTGCAACAATTCGTTCGCGGGGAGGCGGACGGTCCAATTGCCTTCCGCCTTTCTCAAGATGATTACTTGAAACATCTCCTGCAAGAGGGCTGAATAGATACCCTGCCATTATGAAAAAAGTACGTTCCGACATCCTCATCGCTGTAACAGTCGTTCTCTGCAGCTTAGTTCTCTTGGGCGCCCTCTCCTTGGCCATCTCCGGGACCGATCTCAACCGCCCAAAAGGATTGTTGACCATCGATCTTCCGAGCGCCGTCGGACTCGATCGACAGGCTCAGGTCCGATATGCGGGTATAATTGCAGGCCGGATACGTTCCCTCCGCCCACTGAACGATGAAGAGCGCGTCAAAGAATCCCCGGGATGCTCGATTCGGGTCGTCGTTGAAATTCGTCACCCCCTACCCATTCTTCGGGTCGGAACAAGTGCGACGGTGATTTCCGACACGGTACTGGCTGAAAAGTATCTCAATCTCACCCCAGGTCCCGTGAATAACCCCGCTCTTCCCCCGGGGACAATTTTGTACGCCAAACACTCCGCTAATTTGGATGAAGTCATGGCATCCGGCAAAGAGCTGCTCGACGGCGTCAATACCCTCCTCACCAAAAATGATTCGGCCATCAACCAGGCCATCCTTGATCTCAAAAACGTTCTCGAAAATATGAAAGTCATCGCCACCTACGGAAAAACTTTTGTCGGCACCATCGCGCGGAAACCTTGGCGCCTCATCTGGGGAGGGCCTGTCCCTCGACTCCCCACGGAAGAGCAGATCCTCAAAAGCGATAAACCCATTCCTGCTCCCATTCCGAACGACTAATCAAGGTCCTTGTGCCCGAGGTTTCTCCTCCTCTTGCTTCCTTGATCGAAATCGATCTCCTGCCACCACGCCTCCAAGGCCTCCGCACACTCGCCGATAAGTGGGCTCTCTCCGTTGGTTTTTCCGCTCTCGAAGCTGGCCAGATTCTCGCCGCAGTCGATGAAGCCCTCGTCAATATTCATCTACACTCCTACGGCGGTCGGCAAGGCAAGGTTCTCATGGAGATTCAGAAAACTAATCATGAACTCATTTTTCAATTCACCGACTACGGCAAACCTTTCGACCCGAAACAAGGAACAGGCCGCAAACCAGGCGAAATTGGCGAAGGCGGTTGGGGTACCTTGATTATGCGTCACGCCTTTCCGCGGATCGAACGCCACCAACTCGGCGATAAAAATATCCTGCTTCTCGCCCGTCCTCTTTCCGTCCACAAAGGAAGAGTATGAAACTCCGTTTCTGGGGCACCCGCGGGAGCGTCCCTTCCCCCTCCACCGCCGAGGTCCCCACCCAAGAGTTCGGTGGCGATACCACCTGCCTCAGTCTCGATTGGGGCTCCCATGGCCTCCTTGTCATCGATGCCGGCTCTGGCCTGCGCCAAGCTGGGCTCGCTTGGACCAAAGCAGGACGCAAATCTTTTACCTTTCTCTTCACCCACTCCCACTGGGATCACCTCCAAGGTTTTCCGTTTTTCGCACCTGCCTTTCACGAGGGGGTCCACATCGAGATCTACTCTCCCCGCCTGCCCAGCGCCCACGCCGGCAACCTCATCGAACGCTCACTCCACGCCCAACAAAGTGAACCCTTCTTTCCCGCCGGTTTTCCTCAACTTCGCGCCAAAATTGTTTTTCACGAAATCCAACCCCATCACGAACTCACACTCCAAGACGGTGCCGACTCCCTTCGCATCCAAGCCACCGCCGTCTCCCACCCCGGAGGCTGCCTCGCCTATCGGATCGATGGCTCCAACGATGGTAAAAATCGCTCCTTTGTTTTTGCTACAGATAACGAACCCACCGGCGAACAATCAAGCCCTCTCGCCCAACTCGCCCAAAAGACTGATCTACTCATCTGCGACGGACAGTACACCGAAGAAGAATATCCCAACCGCCGCGGTTGGGGCCACGGTACCCCCCAACTCTGCCTTCGCGAAGCCATCTCCGCCCAAGCCCATCGCCTTATCGTCACCCACTTTGATCCTACCCACTCCGATGCGCTTCTCACCAAAATGGAGGAAGACTTCAAAAAGTCCGCTCAAGCCACTTCCGTCCAGGTCGCCTTCGCCCGCCAAGGGCAAACCGTCGACCTTTAAAAAACTAAGCTCCCCTACTCAACCTCGATCGCTCCCGCCGCTGTGGTCACTTCCAAACTCTTTTGCTCAAGAGGTCCCGTTCTAGAAAATTGGCCTTCCCGATTCACAAATCCTCCCCGCCCCGAAATCTCCGTCACTTTCGCCCATCCCCCAGAAAATAACTCCACTGACCCGTACTCAACTTTGATTTTAATCTCCCCTTGAGAATCGACAAAACCCCAGCGGACACCCTCTCTCACTGGAATCAATCCCTCCCGGCCTTCCCGAATCTCCGCATACTTAGGTTCCACCACGTAATTGCCTCGCACATCAATCAATCCCCACTTTCCTCCTACCGCAGTCGCCACACTGCGATCCGCTAAATAAATCCCCCCCGTCTTTTCTTTTGTCTTTCCGCCGTAGTTCGTTTTATCCGCAAAGGCAAACTCTCCCCCCACTTGCACCGCCGCCAATCCACCTCGAAAAGGCCGCGCATCGGAAAAATACGGCTGAATCGTCCATTTCCCCTGAGGATCGATATACCCCCACTGCTTCCTCTCTTTTGCCGGAGCCAACCCCTCAGAAAATGGCCCCACCCAATCGTACCGCGCCGAACTAATTTGCTTTCCTTGATCATCCACTAAAGACCACTCCTGCCCCACCCCAACCTTTCCCTCCCGAAAAGATCGTGCAACGGAACTCTCCTTCTCCCCCGCCCAACTCACCGAGGCCACCAAGATCAAAAAATAAAGACAACCTTTCACCCCTAAATCCTCCGCATCTCTCTTTCTCCCGACCACCTCTTCCCCCGCACCTCATGGACAGATCGGGCATAACTTGGGGACAAATGACCCCCTCCTTGTTCTATCGCTAGTTCCCTCTATTATCATCTTATGCCTCTCGACGAAACCCGCAAACAGATGGTCGCCGCCCGTTGCGCCCGTTCACCCATCTGGCGCGGGGTCCACGCTCTCGGTTCCCTCGACCTCGCCATGCTCCTCCTCATCACTCTCACCGGAGTCTGTGCCGTTGCTACCTTCCTCGAATCAGGTTTCAGCGCCCGTATCGCCCGCGCCTACGTCTACGGTTCCCCCTGGTTCAACCTTTGGCTCATTCTTCTCTGCCTAAATCTCATCTGCTCCGCCGCCACCCGTTGGCCATTCGAACGCCACCACACAGGGTTCATTATCACCCACGCAGGCATCATCATCCTTCTAGGCGGCGCCCTCCTCGGTCGCGCCCGAGGATTCGAAGGCTCCCTCGACCTCGCCCGCGGCGCACCGCCCTCCCAAGAAGTTCTTCTCGATCGCCCCCGCCTCACCGTAGAAAGCCCAGCCACGGGAGAACTCTTCTCCACCCCCTTCGATCCTGAGGTGCGTACTCCTCGCCCCGACCGCCCCCGCCTCCTTCCCCTCCCAGGTTCCGATGTCCAACTAGTCATCGATGGCTACTCCCCACGCTCCAACGAAAAAACCGAACTCGTCACCGACCCCTCCTCAGCCAATCCTGCTCTCACTCTCTCCTTCTCTGGTCCCTTCGGTTCCGAACCCATCCAGGTTTCTCTCGCCCTCAACTCTCCCACTAATTCCCGCACCGATCTTGGCACCCAAGCCACCATCGCCTTCCTCCCCGCCCTCCCCGCCCCCACCACCCCCACACCCGCCCCCACCTTCCGCGAAACCCAAATCATTCTCGCCAGCGATCCCACTCAACCCATCCTCCACAACACTTCAGGCACTCCCAGTGGCTTCCACTTCTTTCTCGGTTCTCGTAACGCCGGAGCTCCCCTTGAACTCGAAATCCTTCGTCCCGACGGCTCAGGTGAAATCTATCGTCTCACCGACCTTCTTAACCGAACTCTCGACGACTTTTCTGGCGCCAAAATCCTCGTCGCCCGCTACTGGCCCAATATGGTCCTGCGCGATGGCCAACCCTCATCCGACGGCGACCAACCCAACAATCCCGCCGCCCTCGTCATGCTCGAAGGCACCCTCCCCACTCCCCCATCCCCATCCCGCCTTACCCTCGCCCCAGGCCCCACCCCCGACTCCCTCCTCTTCCTCGGAGAATCTACCTCCCAACCTCCCACCACAGGAACCATCCGCCTCGGCCAAACTCTCTCCCCAGGCTGGAAAGGTTGGTCCGTTCGCCTCGTCACCCTCGAACCCCATGCCCGCATCGAAACCATCACCATCCCCTCAGACAAACCCGACCCCACCCCAAGCCGCCCCGCTCTCCACGCCCACCTCCGCGCCCCAGACGGCACCACCGGCCCCGCCCGCTGGATCGCCTCAGGCACCTCCGCCATCCTAAGCTCCACCGACGCCACCTCCCGCATCGGCTTCGGCCTCGAACTCCAACCCCTCCCCTTTTCCATCCGCCTCGACTCCTTCGATGTTCCCCGCGACCCAGGAACCGATGAGCCCGCCAACTTCCTCGCCTCCGTTACCTTTGCCGACGAAAAAAAGAAACTGGAAGTCCCCGCCCAACTCGAAATGAATCAACCCGCTACCTACCCACCAGGTCTCCTCCCCCAGATCACAGGACTTTCCTATAAGTTTTCTCAAGCAGGCTGGGATCCGCAAAACCTCGACCGCACCACTCTCCAAGTTCTCCACGATCCTGGTTGGCTCCTCAAGTGGAGCGGCTCCTTACTCATGGTCGCAGGTATCTTTTCCATGTTCTATCTTCGTAGGGAACCCACACCCCAAACCTAATTTATGATCCGCCCTCTCTCCCTTCTTTTTATTCTCAGCCTCAGCTTCCTCGCGACTCCCTCCTTCTCCCAAGATCAAACACCCACCCTCGCCGACAACGATTCCACCTTCGATACACTCGTCATCCAACACCGCGGCCGCCTCAAACCATTCCTCTCTTTCGCTCAAGAAATCACTACCTCCTTAACCGGTCGCACCTCTGTCACCGTTCCCGCTTTCGGAAAAATTAACTCCCGCCAACTCATACTTTCCCTTTGGCTCAACCCATCAGGTTGGGAAAATCAACCCATCCTCCTTGTCGACGACCCCGCCCTGCGTCGCGAACTCAGCATCCCCGCAACCACCCGCCTCTTTGCCCCCCGCCTGCTCGCCGCTAACCCCAAACTCACCGCTCTCACTCGCCAAGCCGAAACCGCCCGTGCCGCAGGCCCACACACCGACGTCCCCCCCCTCGCCGCCGCCGCCCAAACCGTATCCCTCCGCTTACAGATTTTCTCCGCTCTCTTTTCTGGCGAAGCCTTCCGCTTCATCCCTTCCCCCTCAGGCTCTCCCGCAGGATCCCCCTGGATCGCCCCCAACTCGCCCCACTCCCTCGACTCCGCTCCCCTGCGTGCTCTCCAGCAAAA
>CANIEM010000013.1 GCA_947466515.1 Verrucomicrobia subdivision 6 bacterium
GCGGATGCTTCCGGGGCGCTGTCCGCGAGGGACAAGCTGGCCACGGCCGCAAGCACGCCAAGAAGGGCTGTAATATTCTTGATCATTTTATTTACTATCTCCTTAGGTTTGTTTGTTGTTTGTTTATGTTCACGAGGCACCGTGATTGTAGCCAAAGCACCTCTTGAACTTGTTAAACATATCAGACCTGCAAGACCCGTCAATATTTATTTTGAACGTTTTTAACATCCACCTGTCTGAATTGATTACGTTACGAGTATCTCTCTAGGTGTTCGTCAAGAAACGCAGGCCGCCAAAGCCTGCGTTTTTTGCGTAAATCTATGGCGTGCAAGTAATTACAGGATCGTTTTAGAGACTTTCGCAGGCCTATAGTTGGGGCCCGAGCAGGCGAACCCTACCTAGAGTAGTTAGCAGGGGAGAGTGAAAGTCTTACCTAAACGCGCGGATCGGCCTTGCCGAAGAAACGGATGAGCTCGGTTTTCGCCGTTTCGTGGGAGTCGGATGCGTGCAAAACGTTATGCATCTTATCTTTTCCCAGATCTCCTCGAATGGTGCCTTTGGGGGCCTTGGTGCTGTCGGTCGGCCCGAGCAGTTCCCTCACCCTTTCGATGGCATTGGTTCCCTGCAGAGCAACCGCCACGACGGGACCCGACGACATAAACTTCTCAATCTCTGGGAAGAAAGGCAGGTGCGCCAGATGAACGTAGTGCTCCTTGAGCAGAGCAGCATCGAGTCGAAGCATCCGACAGTTCAGAATTTTTAAGCCTTCCGTCTCTAGGCGGCGCAAAACTTCCCCCGTCAGGCCCTCGGCCACGGCATCGGGTTTGACTAGTATTAAGGTGATCTCAGGGTTTGACATAATTTTAATCCTCTTGTGGGTTGAACTTCTTACCCTGCCGAATCGTCGGCCCTTTCGCAATCTGCTCTTTCAGTTGCGCCAGCATTTCTCGAGCCTCCGTTCCTGAATCCTTCTCGTCCTCTGGGCGTGTTCCCCCATCTCCCAGCGAAACCGCCTTCTCCAGCTCCACCTTTGCTCCTGCCAAATCCCCTTTCCGCCAAAGATGATTTCCATAGCTCAAATGAAAAAAGGTGGAGTGCGGGCGCTGCTCCAAGCCTTGCCGATAGAAAATCCCCGCTTCTTCGTATTTTCCTTGAAGGTCGAGAATGCTGGCTTGGCGCACGCCAAAGGTATCGTCCTGGGGACTGCGCTGGGCGGCGGCGCGATACCATTGAAGGGCCGACTCCGCGAGCCGTGCCTCCTCTTTTGCTCTGAGGGCACGGGCGGAGGGAGATGCAGAGGGGGGCGCAAAATAGACTTCAAGTAGTTTCAGTCGATAGGCATCGCCCAGAATACTGGCGAGGTTGGGAGAGCGCGGATCCGACCGCTCCGCTTGCTGGGCGCAGGCGTCTAATTCCGAATGCGAGAGTTTCGCCGCCTTTTCTGGCTTTTCCGGCAGGGATCGCCAGCCCGCCCAGGTTTGCCACCCTTGCCACGCCGTGAGACCGCCGACGGTCAGAGCTAGAACAAGCAGAAGTGGATTCGCCCACCGCGCCCCCGCTTCCCTCCGTTCGGGCCAAGAGATGGTGGTGGCGAGGCCGAGGAGAAAAAAGCAGGAGATGGCGGGGGCGGGGACGTGATAATTAAAATCAACAAAAGCGTGAGCGAGCATGGTCGCCATCAGGGACCAGCCTAGGCCTGTGCAGACGTCGGCCTTCGATCCCACTCCCCGCGTCCGAGTCCGACGCCAAAGAAAAACGGCCAGAAAAACCCAAAAGAGGGCGACGAGAGATGCCCCGACCACTCCATAATCGCAAAGGGTATTGACGTAATCGTTGTGGGTGAAAAAGGTCCGCGAGCCGTGGGTCCAGGTACTGACCCGTAGGTGTTGCAGATCGAAGCTGGCGGGACCGTGACCGAACCATGGGGCCTTCTGCCAGATGGCGAGACCATCTTTGGCTAAGTCGAAACGAAAATCCCCTCCCCCGTTGAGAATTCGCTCCCATCCGACTCCTTTGCCAAGTATTTCCTGCCATCGTTTGGCGATAGCGGCATCGCTTCGGGCGGCCAAGAATCCGCCTCCCACCAAGGCGGTGGCAAAAAGAACGACCAGTCCTCTTCCCAGCCAGTTGAGCGGGCCACGGCGAAGCCAGCGCAGAAGCCAAACGCCATGCCCCGCAATCCAGGCGATCCAGCTCCCTCGTGAAATGGAGAAGAAAACTCCACCCGCGCAAGCGGCGGCGGCCCAACCCGCAAAGACGCGCAAGGGCCAAGCTAGATCGGGCCAGATGATGAGGGTCAGTGCAGCGAGGCTGGCTTGAACCAGATAATTGCCAAAATGATTTGGACAACCAAAGGTGCCCGACATGCGCTCTGCATAGTTCGGCCGAATCTGCACGGGCCAATCCAGCCATGGGACAGGTCCGATCGGATAGACTCCGATGCGAAAGTGGAGAAATCCAAAGCCAGCGGTGATCACGGCCACAAGGAGAAACCAGCCCAAGAGCCAAGGGATCATCAGCCGGCCAGGAAGTTGATGGCGGGCAGTAAGAAAAACGGCTCCGTAAACGGCGGCCCAGAGCCATTCAACTCGACCAAAGTATTCGCAGGGGGCCCGGAGTACAGCCCAAGCGGCGTAGCCGAGAAAAAGAAAAACTGGCAGGTCGAGGAGCCCGAAAACCCGTTTCCCCGAGCGCAGTCCTTCGATGGCCCGAACCCCCAAGAGAATCCAGAGGCCTGCTCCAGCAAGAAAGGCGGGGCCTGCGACGACTTGGCGCGCGCCACCGAGGTAGAGTCCGCTGGAGGTAAGGAGAAAGAGGAGCAGGACCCAAGACAAACCTGCGCAGGCTTGGTTAAGGAGAGAAAAACGAAGGGCGGGGCTCGGCCCTGGGGAAGGAGCGGAGGATGGATTCAGGCTTGGGCCGGACGTCGCGGACGAACCCGGATCCGCTTGAGCCGGGCTGGGCCTTCCGGACTAACCGTCTCCACTTGGGGATCATCTCGGAACGCTTGGTGGATGATCCGACGTTCGTAGGCGTTCATCGGAGAAAGTTCGATGGTTTCCCCTGCGGTACGGACTCGTTCCACCATTTCACGAATTTCGCTGAGAAGTTCCGCTTCCTGTTCCCGTCTATAATTCTCCACATCGACGATGACGCGGGCAGCGGGTTCGTCTCCACGGGCCAGCATCCGATTCAGAAGAAACTGCAGGTCGTCGATAGTTTCGCCGTCTCGGCCGATGAGGCGGGCGGGATTTTGCATGCGAACATGGAGGACTGCATCGTCTCCACGTTTCTCATCTTCAAGGGTAAAGGCAAATCCGAGGTGCCCGAGCATGTTCTCGAGAAGTTCGCGAGGGCCGAGAGAGGATGGTGCTGCGCTCATCGTCGTCCCCACATTCCGCCCTTCCAGCGACCGCGTTTAACCAGGTCGGTAGGCTTGGCCACTTTTTCTAATTTGGGCATAGGCTGGCGCAAGTTGTACATCAGCTGTCCGATGGAGAGGAAATTTTGCACGGTCCAGTACAGAGATAGCGCAGAACTAAAATTATAGCAAAACACCAACATGATGACGGGCATGAGTTTCATCATCTTCGCTCCTGGGTTATCCACCCCTTGCGGCTGCGGAGTGATGTGCATGCTCCAGACCATGGCCGCCGTCATAATCAGGGGCATAGGATTAATTGGAATGCCTAGGCCTGGGAGATAGCCGATGGTGTCGGGTCGAGAAAGATCGTGAATCCAGAGGAAAGCTTGGCCTCGGAGTTCAACGGAGCTGAGGAGCATGTAGTAGAAGCCGAGGAAGACGGGCATCTGGATGAGCATGGGGAGACAGCCGCCGATGGGGTTCACCCCGTAATCGCGGTAGAGTTTCATCATTTCGGTATTCAGTTTTGCGGGATCATCTTTCAGCCTGGTTTGCAGCTCTTTAAGTTTGGGGGCGAGGATCTGCATTTTTTTCATGCTGCGATTCGCCTTCGCTTGGGGAATCCAGAGAATGGCCTTAAGAAGAATTGTTAAGATGACGATCGACCAGCCGTAGCTACCGACCCACTTGTGGATGGTATTCATCACCACGAGGAGGGGGCGACTGACGACACCCATCCAACCGAACTCCATCACCTGATCCTCTCCTTGGGCGAGATTCCGTAGGCGCCAATCTTCTTTCGGCCCTGCGTAGAGTCCAAATTTTCGAACATTCTTTGCGCCAATTCCGAGGTCAAACCCTGCCAGCTTCATCCATGTTTCCACAGCTGGCACTTTCCCAGAACCGTCCCGCATGCTTTCCCCGGAAAGATCGACTTTGCGCGCCTCAGCCCCTGCGGCGGGCGAATCCTGAGCGGTCAGCACCATAGCGAAAAACTGGCTTTTGGCAGCGACCCATTTGACTTGGCGATCTTCTCGGCTGCTGACTAGAGCCTTGCCTGCGCTGGGAAAAAGAAAAAGAAACTTAGAGGAGAGAAATTCGGGAAGTTTATGAGTGGTGTAAGTGGCATCGGTGGTAAACCAACCTGTGCCGACATAGGCATCCTCATCTTTACGAAGATGGATGGGAGCTCCTACCCCAGCGGAGATGGCGTAGGCGGGTAGAGCGAGCGGCAGGGTGCCGCGATTTTCCACTTCTTGGGTGAGGGCAAGACCGTAGTCGCCCGTGAGGCAAAAAGTGCGACGGATATGAACATCGCCTCCCGTCTGGGCAGGCGCAGTGAAGACGACTTCTTGGGGATCTGATTTTTCCAGAGTCCAGATCAGGCCTTCGCCGGCGGGAGTCCAGCCACGCAGATCGAAAATCGCGTCGGGGGATCCACGGTTGAGATGAATTTTTTCTCCTGGATCGCCTGCATGGCCAACTAATTCGATTTCTTGAATCCCACCGCCCCAAGTGGTGAAAGTCACGCGGAGAGTGCTGTTTTCTAAGAAAGCGGTTTGCTCCGTGCCTGAGCGGTGGATGGATCCTGGGGCAAGGGTCTCCTTAGAGGTTAAACTTGGGGCGACGGGCGGAAGAGGAGCTGCGGAAGAGGGCGCCGTTTGAGTTGTGGAGGTCTTTGCGGGAGCGGGAGGATAATAGTGGGCAACGATCTTGGGATAAAGGACGAGAAGGAGAAGACAGGCCCCTGCGGCAAGCCAGGCGTTACGATCCATTCCTCCCTTTTTCATATCTTTTCCTGGAGGGGATCCCAACCGGCACCACCCCAAGGGTGGCATCGAGAGAGGCGACGAAAGGCGAGTACGAGACCGTGGGTGATACCGTGGCGGGCGATCGCCTCCTCCGCGTAAACCGAGCAAGTGGGGTGATATCGGCAGCAAGGTCCAGGGCTAGCCAAGAGAGTGCGCCAAGCAGGGGAGCAGGCTCGTTGAGCCCGAATGAGGAAAAGGAAAAAAGATTTCATAATTTTGCCGAGGCGGAACAAAGGCCCGCACGTTGATAAAGGCGGAGCATTTCTTTTTGGATAGCCGCGCAACCCCCTCGACCGGCAGGAGGGCGGGCAATCCAGACGGAATCGAGGCCAGGAGTAAGATCGGCCTGCAGATGGCGCCAAGTTTCACGCACCCAACGCTTAATTCGATTTCTCATGACCGCATTGCCACAGGCTTTGGGGACAACCACGGCCATACGCCGAGCAGTTCGAGGAAAACAGCGCCAGTTGAGTTTGAGTGGGATGCCACTTTCGGTTCCTCCCTCACGGCGAATGGCTAAAAATTCCGGCCGGCGCCGGAGAATGCGCGCCCGCGGAAGGCGACGGTCACGCCCCGGTGTGGCGGGCGTAGTGGCGCTCCACACCTTTGGGCAGAAGGCGACGACGACCACGCGCACGACGACGCGCAATCAGGGCCCGCCCTCCCTTTGTTTTCATGCGGGCGCGAAAGCCGAATTGGCGTTTACGCGTGCGCTTGGATGGGTTGTAGGTCGGTTTCATTACGAATATTTAAGAAGGGCAAAATCGTGCCGAGAAAAGGGGGCGGAGTCAATGCGTTCGATGCAAGTTGGTGGGGTGGGTTTTTTCCGATACCCCAGAAGACTTCGATGCTACTCCCCCAGCAACCGCAAGAAGGTTTCGATCTCGCTTACCGTATTGGAAATATGCGGGGAAACCCGCAGAAGGGTTTTCCCTGAGTGCTCTTTTCGCCACGAGACTCGAATGCCCTCCTGCTCTATGCGCGCGCGAATTTTTCCCCATCCTGCCGCAGGCTCCAGCAAACTGGTAATCGCCCGATTGGAGTCTTTTTCTCCTCCATAGACCGCGAATCCATTGTGCTGAGCTCCTTCCCGCACCCGCTGGGCAAGTTCTAGGACGTAGGCCGAAACCACGGGCTGGCCGAAACTTTCTAAAAGTTCAAGGGAGGCCCTCATCCCCTCAATCCCTGGAAGATTGAGGCTACCGGGCTCGTACCTTCTTCCTTCTTCCTCCAGCACAATCGTAGGTTGCGCGAGAAATTCTGGACTGACGACGTTCCAAGATCCCAATAAGGGCGGGTGAAGTTTCTCCCAGACACGGCGTCGCACCATGAAAACGCCCGCGCCGGCAGGTCCAAGCATCCATTTATGGGCATCGGCAGAAAGAAAATCGGCTTCTGCCCAAGCGGTCGGAAGCACCCCGAGGGTTTGAATGGCATCGAGGCAAAGGAGGATTCCGCGGGTTTTTAATTCGGGCCCAATCTCTGCCAGGTCAGGTTGAAGTCCGCTGAGGTAGTGCGCGGTGGCTAAGGTCACCAGTTTTGTTTTGGCAGTGACTAGAGGCCGGATCGTTTCCCACCGAATTGGTTCTTCGTGTTTCCGCTGCAAAGGAACGGGACGCACTCCACGCCGCGCGAGGTCCATCCACGGATAAACATTCGCAGGATAATCAAGAGGATCATAGATCACTTCGTCGCCACCCTTCCATGCCAGCCCTTGAGCCACCAAATTGAGTCCTAAAGCGGTCGGCCCGAGCAAAGAAACCTCCTCCCAAGCACAATCAAGGAAGCGGGCCACGATTTCACGAGTTCGCCGAATCCTCAGCCAAACGGCCTCACTTTCTTGCCGCCCCTGCGCGGCCTCCTCAGACCAGTGAGCCATCGCCTGGACAGCGGGTCCACTAATAGGCGCCACCGCGGCGTGGGCCAAAAAAACTCCCTGACGGGTGACGGGAAAAAGCCGAGAACGCTCCTTAGGATCGGCCAGCACGGCGGCGAGCCGCGGCGCGTTTTCCTTCTTCAGTCGCTCAGCTCCACATTCCAGTAGGCAAGATCGAGAAAGTGGCGCCAGGTGTCTGGACCATTACGAGATATCTGTACGTTCAGGAAAGTCCGCAATTTCGGGCGCTTAGGCTTGCGAATTAATTTCATCGAGGCCTCCGGCGGGCGACGGTTACCTTTGCGGGTATTACAGGGAATGCAGGAGCAGACCACGTTCTCCCACGTGGTGGTGCCTCCATGATGTCGAGGAACCACATGATCCAAGTTAAGATCCCGCTTATCTTTTTTCTCTCCGCAATACTGACAGGTGTAAGAATCCCTCTCGAAAATGTTTTGGCGGGTTAATTTCACCTCCTTTTTCGGAATCCGATCAAAAAGCATCAGGACGATGACCCGCGGGATTCGGATGCGAAAGTTGATGGTGTGAAGGGAATCCTCCCCCTCGTAATCTTGGCTGAGATCCCGCCACCGATTAAAGTCGAAGGTGCTGAAATCGTCCCCTTGCCCATTTCCCTCCACCACTTGAGCATGCCCCATATAAAGCAGGCTGAAGGCCCGGCGAACGGAACAGATGTGCACCGCCTGCCAGAAGCGGTTCAGCACAAGGACCCCTTGGGGGATGGCCATCTCCATAGATTCATGTTTAGACGATAGAAAGTTATCGTCAACGAGGGTGATTTTCTCTTGATCCGCTCCCCGTTTCATCGCCTAATTCATCCCCTTGTTCATGAAGATATCCCCATGGATCCTTTTGCTGGTCTGCGCCGCTTGGTGGGTTCCGGTTTTGGGTCATACCGCAGCCTCCCCCCAAGATGATTACCTACAGATTTACGTCATGATCCAAGATGGCGACAGGTTGGCCACCGCAGGACAAAACTCCCAAGGTCGCGAAAAGTTTGAAAACGCCTTAAGTCGACTCGAAAAATTGAAGAACGAGAATCCTGAGTGGGAACCGACCATCGTCAAATATCGGATTAAATATTTGAATGAGAAACTGGAGGCGATGAAAGCGGTCAAAGATTCTGCCCCCGCGGTGGCCGCCCCTGCCGCCAAGCCCGCACCCGCCAGCGCCCCCGCGGAAAAAACCGCTCCTGCTCCTCAATCCTCAGAATCTTTGCCTGCAACCACCCCGAAGTCGGTCGCCCCTCCCGTGGCCAGCGATGATCCTTCGGCCCTCCGCCAAAAAATCATCAGCTTATCGGGAGAACTCGAGTCGGCCCGGACTGAGTTGCGCCAAGCCAAAAGCGATCTCGATTTGGCAGTCTCCGACAAAAAACAGCTTCAGGAAAAACTTTCTGCTGTACCGACCGCGCCTTCGGCGGACGCCAACTTAACAAAGCTGCAGGATGAAAACAGTGCTCTTCGCACAAAACTGACCAGCGCAGAGGATAGCCTGAAGAAGGCAGCGGGGGGCGAACTTGCAGGCGAAATGTCTTCTTTGCGAGGACAGGTCGATGCCCTGGAAAAGAAACTTGCCGAAGCCAATGGAAAATCTGCTGAGCTGACCCGCGCCAACGAAGATTACAAGAAGCAGATCTCGAGCTTAACCGCCCAACTTCAGCAAACTGGCGCGGCCGGCAAATCGGACGGGGCCTTGGCCAAGGAAAACACCATGCTCCGCGGAATTTTGGATCGGCAACTCAAAGAGCAAGCACGGCGGGAAGCCGCTCGCCGCTTGGTGCTCGACGAGTTTAAGAACCTGGCTGTTTCTACGGAGGCCCTCAAAACTCAAATGGACGTCTTGAGCTCGCCCTTAGTGGCGTTGACCAACGATGAAGAGAGCATGCTGAAAGTTTCTGCCCCTTCCCTAGTGGCAGCCGAACCCGCCGCACCCGCGGCCGCTGCTACTACGGGAACCGCCACGCTGGCCAGCCCAGCGGAAAAACCCGTCAGTCCCGAAAGTTTTTCCGAGAAGCCAAGGATTCCTGAGGAATTTAAGGAGACGGCAGCCAAAGCTACCGCTCTTTACAATGAGAAGAAGTTCGACGAGTCAGCTGCGGCCTATGAGCAGATTTTGGTAAAATATCCACAGTCGATCTACGCGCTCTCCAATCTAGGAGTGGTTCGTTTCCAGCAGCAAAAATATCCCGAGGCGGAAAAAGCCTTGCGGGAAGCCATTCGCGTAGCCCCGAACGACGCCTTCTCTCACTCGGTTCTAGGTATTTCCCTAGTCCAACAAGAGAAGTATGACGATGCCATCCAAGTACTAAGCCGGGCAGTGGCCCTCGATCCCAATGATGCAAAAACCCGCAATTATCTGGGAATTTCCTCGTCTCGTAGAGGCCTGCAAGAGGCCGCCGAGCAGGAGTGCACGAAGGCGATTGAACTGGACGAAGGCTATGGGGACGCTCACTTCAATCTCGCGGTGATTTACGCAACCAAGACCCCTCCGACCAAGGAGCTGGCGAAGAGACACTACAATCGAGCCTTGGAACTCGGGGTGCCAAAAGATCCTGAGCTCGAAAAATTGCTGAACTAAGTTTTTGGATTTACCCAGCTGGGTAATCGCAGTTCCACTTTCGTTCCTTGGCTAGGCTTCGATTCTACCCGCACCGTACCACCATGGGCTTCAACCGTACGACGAACTAAGGCCATCCCCAATCCCGTACCCCCAGGACGCCGCGAAAGAAAAGGCTCAAAGAGTCGGGCGGTAACCTCTTTTCCCATGCCCCGACCCGTGTCTTGCACAAGTAGCGCCACTTCCTCCTGCCGCGCAAGAACCTGCAGCGTCAAAGTCCCGCCTGGGCTCATCGATTCCAAGGCATTAAGCACAAGATTGAGAACTGCTTGTTCAAGTTGCGAGCGATCCCCTCGAATCTCAACCGGACCCGCGGATGGAAATTTTAAGAGCAAACGAATCCCACCCAAGGAAAGTTTACTCCGAGTCAAGAGGGCGACCTCACTCATAATTTCCGCTGCGTTGACCGCCCCAATCAGCGGATCCGCTGAGCGGGCGAAATTAAGGATTCGATCAAGAATGCTATTCATTTGCCCAAGCTTGGTCTCAATCAGGCTTAAATCCTTCATTTGTTCGGGGCTGGTTTGGAGTCCGCGAATCGCGGTATGCCAAAGCATTCGGATCACCGCCAAAGGGTTGCGGACTTCATGAGCCACTTCAGCCGCTAGCATCCCTAAGGAAGAGAGCCTCTCGCGACCCCGCAGCTCTTCTTCCGTCTGATCGAGGCGCGCGGCGAGCTTGGCCCGCTTGAGGGCTGCCGCCGCCAATCCCGCTAGTCCTTCGATAAGACGAATTTCCGCATCGGAAAATCGCCGCGATGCTTTTGTTCCAACACAAAGAACACCGACCGCTTCGTTTTTCTCAGCCAAAGGAACAGCCAAAAAAGAGATGATTCCTTCCTGTCGAATCAGTTCCATATGCGGATCTTGCGGACTCTCCGCCACAGTGCTGACCGAGAAAGGTCTGCGCCGACGCACAACATATCCTAAAACTGTCTCAAAAGTCGAAAGAGCAGGCTGCGCTTGGTAACGACGCGATCCACCATGGGATAATTCCAGCCTTAATACTTGCGAGGCTGGGTCCAATAAAAAAAGAGAGGCTAAATTTGCCCCGCACAGACGCGCGGATTCTTGCGTCACTCGCCGAAGAATGGCCGCTGGAGTCTCCTCTGCCCCAATAGCGGCCCCAACCTCCGCCAGTGCTGCGGCCCGTTGGCTCTCTTCGCGTGTCCCGGCCAACCGCCATGCCAAGCTGAGCCAACCCGCCGCCTCTGCAGCAAATGCCGCCAAGATGTTTTCTTGTCCTACTTGAAAATACTTTTTCTTACGAGTCCCCACGACCAGTACCCCTAGAAGATTATCTCCTTCACTCATTGGAGCGGCCATCTCACTACCGCCCCGACCCAGCCCGCCTGGTATTTTTTGCAAGTCTGCCCGGGCAGCGGTCCCTCGACTGGCGACCCATCCGACAACTCCTTCTCCCAAGCGTAGTCGTTTTTTCCTGACAGCCGCAGCTACCCCTACCGCGACCTCAATTTCCAAATCTCCACGAGTCGGATTGAGAAGGTAAAAGGCCGCTCTCTCAATTTTAAATTCCTTTTTAAGGCAGGTCAGAATTCGATCAGCGAGCTTTTCGGGGTCCTTTAAATCCTTTGGACAAATCCCCAGTGAATGAGGACCTGCCCTCATCGACTCACCCCTTCTTTCAATCGTTGCAACAAACGGGACTGCCGAGCGGGATCAGTAATCGGAAGACCCTCTCCATCCACTAGGATAAATGTGTCCAAAGCGGCACCTTTCTCGGTCGTGATTCGCGCTCCTGAGATGTGTATTCCTTCGTCTGAAATCACGTTGGTCAAAGTGTGAAGCAAGCCAACACGATCTGGAGCCTCAACGTGCATCAGCGTCCTTCCCGGCTCACTTTCTAGATCCCAGCGAAGACTTGTAGGAAACTCCGCTTCCCCTAATGCTTTCTGCCAAAGAGTGGGCCCCTGTCCTGCCAGACGCATGGCGAGATCATCCTCCGTTTTCTGCAACGACTCTGTCAGAGCTTTTTCGAAATTATCTCGATCGACCCGATGACTGACTGGCTCCATACGGTCGCTGCAAACCCGAAAGGTATCGATGACCACATCATCCTGACGCGTAAAGATATTCGCGCTGAGAATATTCAGCCCAGCCACCGCAAAACTACCAGCGATCTTGCTGAAAAGTTTTTCTCGATTCCAAGTAACCACCAAAACTTCGGTATGGCCCTCTTCGGGATGATCTGTCCACTCGACCAACGGAACGAGGGCATCTTGCCCGGAGACCCGCTGGACAAGAAAGTTATGAATCGCCCGAATATGTCGCGCCACCAATTCTGCAGGGCACTGCCGAAGATAGGACGGTCCCATCTGCTCGAGATGCTTCTGACCTTCCTCATGCGAGAACTGGTCCGCCAAGATTGTCTTCACCTGATCCATTCGCGCGAGGCGCTTTTTCTCCTCTGCCAGAAGAAACTCCTCCTCTCCTCCCAGCATGCGTAGGGTCCGCCGATAAAGATCCCAAACCAAAAGCTCCCGCCAGCTCGACCAGTTGTTTCGACCCGCAACCGCGCGCACATCAGCAGCCGAAATCAGCATGAGTAGAGAAAGTTTTTCCTCGTCTTGCACAATCCGTGCCAAAGCTCGAATCGTTTCTGGCTCATCCAAGTCTTTTCTCGCAAAGGTGCTCAGGGTCATGTGGTGATCAACCAGAAAAGTCATTAAATTGAGTTCTCGACCCCAGAAATGAAATCGGCGGGCCACCAAAGCCGCGTTGGTTGCTCCAGCTTCTTCATGGTTTCGGGATAGCTCAGCCTTGCCCGTATCGTGAAGCAAAACGGCCAAAACGAGAATTTCAGGAGATTCTACCTTTGCGTAAAGATCTGCGTATTTTCGCAGATCAGGCTCTGTCGAGCCGAGCATGGCATCCAGCTGTTCTAGACAAACTAAAGTATGTTCGTCCGCAGTGTAGCGGTGAAAGAATTCGTGCTGCACAAGACAGGTCAAGGGAGCAAATTCTGGAATCATCAGACCAAGAATTCCGTGTTCATGCATCAGTCGAAGAATCCTGGCAACTTTTCCTTTCTGGCGAAGAATATGCAAAAAGGTTTCCTGGACTTCCTTTTCGTGGGTTAACTCTGCCGTGATCAGGCCAATGTTGGCCCGCAGGAGTGAACTCAATTCGCTACTCGGGACAGATCCTTGATCTTGCAGAATACGGAATATTCGAATCAGTCGGGCAGGATCTTGCACGAAAACTTGTGGATTTTCTGCGCTTAACTCTGCCCCGGCAAGAACGAAGCCGTCTACCGCTCGACGGGTCCCCTGCCACCCCGCAAAGAATGACCAAAGACCGCGGGGTTTTCCCAGGCGCTGCTGGCAGAGACGTGTCGAGGCTGAGTTACAAATCAGATGAATCGCTCGCATGTGCCCGTAAACCTCTCGCATCAGCGCTTCGCTTTTCCGCAGAATATTAGGCTGCGGGTAGCCCATTGCTTCAGCTAATGCTCCCTGATATCGAAGGGTGAGAATATCTCCTGGTCCGCCTTGAAGCTGGTGCAACCAATCTCTCAGGGTCATAAGAAATTCAAACGCTTTCTCGGCTTGAGCAACTTCCGCCAATCCCAACCAACCTTTCTTCCCGAGTTCTTCAAGCGTAGCCCCCTCTTCAGTCACACGCCCCACCCAACGAAGATTATGGAAATCTCTTAGCCCACCCACCCCCGATTTTATATTGGGTTCTTGCATAAAAAGTGTTCCTCCCTCTTTCTCATGACGCGCACTTTGATTTTGCAACCGCCACGCCAAGTAACCCTCCACGTTATTTTTCAGGCTACGCCGCAGATACTCCACCTGGCTTTTTTCCCAAAGAGTAGTGGACCCCGCTAAATATCGTGCATCGATCAATGCCGTCTTGATCATCGGCTCCGCTTCCGCACGGTCGATTGTCTCAGCTATGGTTCGACAAGCGTGCCCGACTTTGCATCCCATATCCCAAAGCCCATAGAGCACCCGCTTGACCACTTCCTCCGCGGCTCGATTGGAAGTTCCTTCCCGAATGAAAACGAGATCGATATCACTCGCTGGACTCATTTCCTCACGACCAAAACCACCCACAGCTCCCAGAACCAGCCCATCGCCACAATCTACACCCCCACCGCATTTCCAAAGACGGACAAGCACCGCGGAAAGTATCGCCGCCCTCTCATGAGCTAAACCCAATCCTGGTGCCCCCGCATGGGATTTTTCCGCCAATCGCTTCTCCGCTTCAAGCAATTCCTGGCGAACCAGACCCATTTCGCCCTGTCCGAGAAGCCCACCCTCCCCAGTGTGTTTAACTTCTGCGGAATCGGGCAGAGCTGAATCGGAACTCAACTCTGGGGTCACTCCAGGAGCTGTTCCGTCGCGGAGTTAAAGATTTTATAGTCTTCGACATTCGCATTGGGGTCTGCCTTGAAGCTGAACTGGCCCGTCGAGCGACGCTGCAACTGAGCCAGAAGCTCATCGTCCTCCGTACGCAAACGGTTCAGCACATTAGGATTCACTACCACCCGAATTTCCGGCACATCAGGATGCATGCGGAAAATACGACTAATCTCACGCTGAATTTCAACGCTCATCGTTTCAAGCGACTTCACCATTCCTTTTCCACGGCAGCAAGGGCATTCCATCGTGACCGCTTTGCGAATACTTTCCTGAACCCGTTGCCGCGTCATCTCGAGCAAGCCCAACTGAGAAATGGGCAAGGTGTTGGTCCGTGCCCGATCCCTTCGCAAGCACTGCTTGAACTTTTCATAAACAGCAATCTGATCTCGGCGAGCACGCATATCGATAAAGTCGACCACGATAATGCCGCCCAAGTTCCTCAACCTTAACTGCCGAGCCGCTTCCTCTGCCGCTTCTAGGTTCGTGCGCAGAATAGTATCGTCGTGATCCTTGCCCCCGCGCGACTTGCCAGTATTCACGTCAATCGAGACTAATGCCTCCGTTTCATCCACCACTAAATAAGCGCCAGATTTCAGCCAAATCTGTCGACGGAAGGCATTTTCAATTTGCCGATTTACACCGTACGCCTCGAACAATGGCTCCGGAGCCAGATGCCTTTTCACTTTGCGCAGGGAGCGCTTCGAAATGGCACCGACAATTTCACGGACGCGCTTTTCGGCGTCCTCATTATCCACGAGCACTTCGTCGACTTCTTCTGTAAGAAAATCACGCACCGCCCTCTCCACCAAATCAGGTTCTTCCAAAAGAACCGCGGGGGCGTTTTTCGTTTTCATCCCTTCTTCCACCTTGCGCCACTGTTCCAAGAGAAGGGCTAGATCGCGAACAAAGTAGCGCGCCTGAAGTCCCTCTCCATTGGTTCGCAGAATCACCCCCATTCCCTCGGGAACGTCCAGCTCTTGCAAAATTTTCCGTAGCCGGGAGCGCTCTGCAGGATCCTCAATCTTCCGCGAGACTCCGCTCATTTCTCCAAATGGCATCAGCACGAGATAACGTCCGGGTAAACTAAGATTGGTCGTAACGCGCGCTCCCTTTGTACCAATCGGACCTTTATTCACCTGAACAATGACTTCCGCACCAGCGGGGTAAAGTCGCGGAATATCGTTACTCGTAATTCTGGGTTTCCGGCCGCGACTGCCTCGACGTTCAACCGCTTCAATCTGCTCGTCCATTGCCGCTGGCACCGCATCCCAGAAATGCAGGAAGCCGTTCTTCTCCAGACCAATATCGACAAAAAGAGCTTTGAGCGAAGGCTCTACGTTGTGCACGCGAGCTTTGTAGATGCTCCCAGATATGCTCCGATCCCCATCGCGCTCAATGGAGAACTCTTCCACCACTCCTCCCTCAAGGAGTGCGACGCGCTTTTCTAATGGTTCTACCGAAAGAAGCAAACTACGTCGCTCCTCCCGTGCTTTTACACCGAATATTCGTTTAATGGTTTCCAATATCATAGTTGTGTTTCCTTTCCTGAGGGCGCGTTTGAGTTTCAACCCAACTGCCGCTGCCTCCAGATGCTTTGCATCAATCCCATCGCGGCCATACACACAGCCAAGAAGGTTCCCCCGTAACTTACGAAAGGAAGGGGAATGCCGGTGATCGGTACCACCTTAATTGTCATTCCCACGTTAATGAAAAAGTGTGTGAAAAGCATTCCCAAAATCCCCCCCGCTAAAAGCCGTCCTGGAAAGTCCGCTGCGTGCCATCCGATCCACGCGATGCAAAGAAGCAATCCTGCCTGCCCCAGAATTAGAGCCGCCCCCCCGAAAAAACCCCACTCCTCGCCCAGTACGGAAAAAATAAAATCATTGTAGGCAATGTTTTTAGGCAAGAATCCGTAGAGGTTCTGATCGCCCCGTAAATATCCTTTCCCACTGACTCCTCCCGAGCCAATGGCAATGATTGATTGGCGAATCGTCCAACCCGCACCCAAGGGATCTAAGTTAGGATCAAAGAAAGTTCGTATCCGATTATTCTGATAAGTCTTCAGGAACGGCAACTCTTTACCCATCTGGCCCACATAAATGTAAATCGCCAAGACCGCCGCCAAGCCAGCGCCCGCAGGAATCAGGAGATATCGCAATCGGGTGCCGCCCGCAAAAAGAAGACCGAAACACATCGGCATGAAAACCGCGGCCGAACCCAAATCAGGTTGTCGCAGAATGAGGATCACTGGAATCAAGGCTAGCCCGACAAGAGCCAGAACAGTACGAAACTGCTCCATCCGCTCGCGAAGAGAAACTAAAAGCGCACATGCTCCTGCAAGAAAAGCTAATTTCATCACTTCGGCAGGCTGAAAGCCAACGGGGCCCAATCGAATCCAACTCTTAGCACCATTTACCTCTCGCCCGAAGACTAGAACCAAGATCAAGAGAAACAGGCCCGCCGCAAACCAAAGCCACCCTTGGGCTACCCAACGGTGATAATCAGAAAAAGAGAGTAGGAAAAAACAAACTAGACCCAATCCCACCCATGCCGACTGTTGAATGGCCGCATTGCGCAGATCTGCCGACTCGCTGGTGTGTGTCGCGCTATAGATGACCATCACCCCAAACGCGCACAACCCCGTCATCAAAAATAAGCTGGGCCAGTGCAAGCCTCTCCATTTTCGATTTTGGGCCATTATCGCCTCCTTAATCCACGACCCGCTCCACCCCCGAAGCCTTCGTCCAACCAGTTAAATAAGCCTCCTAATCCTCCGCTATTATCATCATCGGTACTGCCAGGAGGCGCGTAGGACCCATCGGAAGCCGTAACCCCATGAAAATGACCCATGACCGGCGCTTGGTAAACCATTTGTGGAAGCACTCCTTTTTCCATGTCGAAAAGTTTAGCTAAAATTTCTGATGCCAAGGGAGCACAAGTCGATCCTCCAGAAACTCCACCCTCGACCATCACGATGACCACATACTGGGGTGCCTTCAGCGGGGCAAAGCCAGTGAACCAAGTTCGTGTGTCTTTGACGGTGCTCCCTCCAATCTGAGTGACGAATTGGGCTGAACCCGTTTTACCTGCAACTTCCACATCTTTGACCGCAGCATTTTTTCCCGTGCCTTCAGTGACGACCGCTCGTAACCCCTCACGAACGGCTGCGAGGTTTTCTGGTTTTACTCCTAAATCACCTCGCTTGCTCGCAACTGCAAATTCCTTAGTGGCTTGTGTTCCTTGCTCCGTTGTTTTGCCGATTCCTTGAACTAGCCGAGGCCGATACACCGTGCCGCCATTCGCCACAGCAGAAACCATTCCCGCCATTTGCAAGGGCGTTACTCGGACAAATCCCTGACCGATCGAAGTGTTGGCTGTGTGTCCATCACTCCATTTTTCCACTGCGGGGGGCGTGGGACGGGGGCTGGGTCTTCCCGCAGTCACCCAAGCTTCAATCTTTGTTTTATAACTTTTCTTTCGCTCGGCCATCCGATTTTCCATCCACTCACGCCCTGGCATCGTCCCAGGATCTTCCCCCGCCAAAATAGGTTTTTCTTCCGCATCCACCAGCACCCGCTGCCCGAACCCAATCCGTCGCCCCATCTCACTCATCGATTCGATGCCCGTTCGGACGCCGAGTTGATAGAAGAAAGTATTACAAGACATCGCCAGTCCGCGCTTCAGAGAAATATCACCTTGGCCGTCTGGATTCCAATCGTGCCAGGTTCGCCCTGCCATTTCGATCGAGCCCGGGCTGTGAATAATCGTCTGGGGGGTGAAATTCGCTTTCGGATTCTCCAGCGCCGCCAAGGAGGTAAGAGTCTTAAATGTCGATCCAGGGGCGTAGGCTCCCAAAGCTCGATTGAGCATCGGCTTGGTCTCGTCGCTCATCAGCCGTTTCCAATCGGCCGACTTTCCTGTCCCTCCTGGAACAAAACTGTTGGGATCGAAGTTCGGGACCGAGGCCATCGCCAAGATATCCCCCGAATTCGGATCCATCACCACACAGGCTCCACGACCCACGCGGCGCATGACTCCCTCGACAATCGTCTGCACCCGAGCGTCGATCGTTAGATATACATTTTGCCCAGGAACAGGAGCTTGAAATCCCTGCTCCTCCAGAATGAACCCCAGATTATTTTTTTTCAGAATCTTTCCGCCTGGCTTCCCCTCAAGATCCAGATCAAAAGCTTTTTCCACACCATCCTTGCCCACCACTTCAGGCTGAAAAGTTTCCAACGTCTGCTCTTCGGGTGCACCAATAAATCCCAAGACGTGCGCCGCTAAGGCTCCGTAGGGATACCAGCGGACCGGTCGCGCCGCTTCTTGGACCCCAGGGATACGTGGATCCCTCTCCGCCATTCGCGAGAGGGTGGCAAAATCAATCTGGGTGGCCAACTGAAACGGAGTGTTCGGTCTCTGCTGAGCATGCCTTCGCAGTTCCTCCGGAACATAATTCGATTGAATCCCAAGATTGCGCAGAGGCTCCAAAGCGGTCTCCTCAATGATCTTTTCAATATCGACCTGTTTTTGTCGGCGCTTTTTCTCTCCCAACCCCACTTCCACGCTTTTCATTGGCAAACGACCCCGATGGGCTCGGGCATAGTTTCCGGTCAGTTCACGCACATAGAGATCGACATCATAACGAGCCCGGTTTTCCGCAAGGGGAACTCCGTTTCGATCTAGAATAAGACCCCGAGGAGGAGGAAGCAGAATCGGAATTGTGGTTTGGTTGAGCAGAGTTTGTGCGTGTTTTTCCCCTTCAAGAACCTGCACTACAAAAAGTCGCTGAAGCAGAACACAGGCTGCTAAGCCCACAAAGATCATCGCCGCACCCATTCGCGCAGGCACGTTCGCTTTGGGTCGGACCAGAAGCACTAGCGTCCCCTCCCGACCATCCGCACGTGCGCAGGGCGAGCTCCCGTTTCCAAACACCAACCTAATGCGACCGAAGCAAGACCATTGACGAAACTAGCCAGCACCAAAGATATACTTAGAGCAAATGGCCAGCTCCAGTGCCGCACTTCCAGTCCGTGCAAGACTCGATCGGCAACAAAGTAGCTCACTGCTGCGAGAATCGATCCCACCACCTGCTCCGCTGCGGAAGCACCCACCCACCAACCTCGCTGGGTGTAAACCAAAGTGGCCATGCCCCCAATCAAAAGCACATGATGTCCCAACGCAGAAAAAGTGGTCACATCCCAAAAAAGACCCACGCCCAACGCCCAAACCACCAAGACCCAGGGAGATAAAATTAGCCCCGCTTGGATCGTGACCGCCGCTAGAAGATTCGTCGTCAGGGCCCACAGCCCGCTGGCTTCTGGTCCGACTGCACGGATAGACCAAGCCGCCACCGCCAATAGCACCAGCCTACCAATGCTCTTGTTCATTTCTTCGCGGGAGCTCCGCCCGTAAGAATAAACATTTCTCGCAAATCATTAAGCTCTGCTGCCGGCGTCACTTTGCCCTCACGATAAAGACCCGAGTTTTTTTCCGAAGTTAGCGAGGGAGCCTCCGTCACCGTGCCCACCAAAAGATTAGGCGGAAAAGTACCCCCTAATCCAGTAGTCAGAACTCTCTCGCCAACAGAAAATTTCGATTCGCGAGTGACGAAGGTCATCCGACAAAGTGGGCTTCCACCATTTAGGGGAGTGTCCCCTAATAAAATTCCTCGTGCCCCCGCACTTTCCGTTAGCACGCTCACTTTGCAATTCTCATCGGAAAGAAGCATCACACGAGTCGTCGATCGTCCGACTGTTCCCGTTTTACCCACCACGCCACGAGGGGTTACTACAGGTTGATCCTGTGCCAGATTAGGATCATCATTCCAACCTCGGTCCACCAAGACAGAATTCCACCAGTTGGATGCATCCCGCTCGATTACCCGACACGCGAGAAGACGGAACGCCTGCTGATCGCGGAAGGCGAGCATTTCTCGAAAGCGGTCGTTCTCGGTGCGTAGATAATCCATCTGCCGAATTTCTGTCTGCAGACGAACATTCTCTGCCCGTAGATTTCGGTTTTCTTCCTCAAGGACATCGAACTGTCGCAAGCTCGATCGAAATTCGGTCCAACGATTTTTTACCCCGCCCCAAACTCGAGCCAAAGGCGAGATTGTTTCAAGAGTTACACGCTCCGTCCATCGACTGGTGGCCGGCGCAAAGAAAATCACTAGAACAGCAAGGGCCAAGGCAACGCCAGCACTCGCAAAAACCCACGGTCGCGACATGGTTACTATTTTGGAAAGAGGAGGTCAGGCTGGACAGAGTCCGCCGCGGCTTATCCGCGGCCGTTGGCCATCGTCAACTTCGTCAAAAACTCCAGTTCATCGAGCACTTTACCTGTGCCTTCGACTACCGCGCTGAGGGGGTCCTCCGCCACATGAATGGGCAGACCCGTTTCCTCACTAAGTAGCCGATCAAAACCTCGCAAGAGGGCTCCGCCTCCAGCCAGTACGACCCCACGCTCCACCAGGTCGCTGGAGAGTTCAGGCGGGCATCGTTCTAAAGTAAGGCGGACACTTTCCAAAATAATCTGCACCGGCTCGAGCAGGGCCTCACGCACTTCCTGGGAAGTCAGGGTTAGCGTCTTGGGCAAGCCAGCCACTAAATCCCGCCCGCGCACTTCCATAGTGATCTCTTTTTCCAAAGGATAGACCGAACCAATTTTGATCTTAATATCTTCCGCCGTCCGCTCCCCAATCATGAGATTATAGGCCCGCTTCAAATAATTGATAATCGCCTCGTCTAACTCATCGCCCGCCACGCGCACGCTACGACTAAAGACGATTCCCCCGAGGGAAATAATCGCCATCTCGGTCGTGCCCCCGCCGATATCAATAATCATGTTGCCCGAGGCATCTTGCACTGGCAGCCCTACCCCAATCGCTGCGGCCAAGGGCTCCTCAATTAAACGCACACTCCTCGCGCCCGCATGGGCGGCCGATTCACAAACCGCACGCCTCTCCACCTCTGTAATCCCCGAGGGAACGGCAATGACCAAACGAGGACGAGGGCGCCACCGATTTTGCGATTTGGACGCTTTTTCAATAAAACATTTTAACATCGCCTCGGTAACCTCAAAATCACTTATCACCCCGTCTTTCAATGGTCGCACCGCAATAATCGAACCAGGGGTTCTCCCCAACATCCGCTTCGCCTCATCCCCCACCGCTAAAACCCGCCGCGTGGCCTGATCCATCGCTACCACCGAGGGCTCACGTAGAACCACCCCCTTACCACGGACATAGACCAGCGTATTGGCCGTGCCCAAGTCCACGCCCATATCGTTCTCCAAAAAGGGAAAGAGCTTACTCAACATAAATAAGTAAAAACTAATCTCCACCTACTTCCTCTTCCCGTCAATACGCAAAACTCCACCTCCCCCTACCCTTTTCCCCCTTCCAGTGTACACTCCAGCATGGATTTGCCAGAGCAGGTGGGGATCATGGTTCTACCCCAAACCGTCTTTTTTCCCCACCATCTTCTGCCCCTTCATATTTTCGAACCCCGCTACCGCGCCATGCTGCAAAGTGCCCTTGAGGGCCCGCGGATGTTTGCCATCGCCATGGATCCCCAAAAAACCGATCCCCACACCCGCCCCCCCCGAATCGGAAGCCTTGGTCTAATCCGTTCCTGCGTTCTCCAATCAGACGGCACCTCCAACTTAGTTTTACAGGGAATCGCCCGTGTTCGGCTTGATCACCTCGTGCAAACTCAGCCCTATCTCATAGCCACCCCCGAACCCCTCGATGATCCAGAGAAAACAAGTGCCACCGTCAGCGTTATTCGTGAAGCTCTTCATGCTAAAATTCTAGAAAAAGTCGAGAAATTTGACGATCCCGGGCTCCCTTCCCTTCAAGAAGTAAAAAGTTTTCTACAGCACCTCGATGATCTTCACTCCTTTGTTGACTTACTATCCGGCTGCTTTATTCGCGATCCGCTTCAGCGCCAAAAGCTTTTAGAGGAAGTGTCCCTCACCGAACGCCTCCGCCTACTTCTGAATCTCCTTTCCCAATGAACAACTTACAAAGAATGTTTCACCATCTGTTTGACACACATCTATTTTAGATGTATCTCATATCCCTTAATGGATACTTTTAAATGTTTTATCGAAAACCATCTTTCCGAAATTATAGTCGTATCATAGTCAGCTCTCAGAAATTAATTTAATGGCCATGACCCCCACCGCTGCGGATGTTTCGGAAGATGTTTCCGCCCCCGCGCGTAGATCGATACCATGGAAACACTCTCCCCTAATTGTCGGGACCATTTCCACAAACGCTGGTCTCTCCCACCTGATCGAAGCCCCGCAAGGGATTGATCTGGTCGAAGTCCGCCTCGATCTCCTTCTTTCCAACGGCGTGGCTCCAAAGCTAATTCAACAGGCCCTCGCCCAACGTTCTGTCCCCGCTCTCTTAACTCTCCGTACTCGCGATGAGGGAGGCGCCTTTAACTGGCGCTCTCGCCAACGCGTTCTCTTTTTTATGGCCTTCATTCGCTTCGTCGATGCCGTGGATTTAGAATTAACCAATCTGCCGCGCCTCGCCCGTGTTTTGCGTGCCGTCCGCCTATCCAAGCGGGATCTGATCGTCTCTTCCCACTCGCTGAGAAGGAAACTTACACCTCTGCGACTCCGCCGACTCCTCAGCCAGTTCCGGAAAACGCGTGCCTCTTTGTACAAAATCGTCGGTCTCGCTCGTCATCGTCGCGATCTGCGCGCACTGGCCGAACCCCTGCTCACCCACTCCCATATGCGTCTCGCCATCATGGCTACTGGCCCGCTCGCCACCGCTTCGCGCCTCTCTCTCCCCGCCTTAGGATCACGCCTAGTCTATGTTCACCTCGACGGAGCCACCGCCTTGGGCCAACCCAGCCACGAAGACACCTACTCGTTTCCCCAACTCCGCCCTATTTTTTCTCCTAAATAAGCGCGGGCTCCAGCCTAATTAACACTGCGCTTTGGCCGAAGCGCCCCAGGCACTGAGTTCTCCACCTTGCCTACGCTGGTCGATACAACGGGAAAACCACCCATCCCTGCCCCACCTCTTCCTAAAAATCCTACAAAAAGTCCGTGTAGCCCCAGCAAAACAAAAATCAAAGCTGCCAAACTAGAGCCCCGCTGCGCTTGCCCAAGCCTCGCCTGCAAGGCGGACTGCTCCCTTCCTTTCTCTTCCTCCCATGCTTTTTCGCGCCGCTCAATCTCCTCCATGAGATGGTTCCGCTCGTCACGACACTCCCCCAACTGGCGGACCCGCTCCTGCTTTTTATTTTCTACCTCTCGCCGGCGCGAATCGGTCATCCCTTCGGATATTTCAGAGCTACCCGCCATCTCTCTTTCAATTTGGGCTATCCTCCCCTCCACTTCCCGTAAACGATTGCGCACCGCCCAGTCCTTTTCCCCCACCAACTCCGATCCCTTTTCCATCGCAAATTCTTTTCCAA
Source organism: Verrucomicrobia subdivision 6 bacterium (assembly GCA_947466515.1). Taxonomy (GTDB): domain Bacteria; phylum Verrucomicrobiota; class Verrucomicrobiia; order Methylacidiphilales; family Verrucolacustridaceae; genus Verrucolacustris. Next base: position 23,525 of record CANIEM010000013.1, read on the forward strand.
GCGGAACCGAAGCCAATCCATACACCGCCGCCGCCACGAGAAATCCAAGATTCAACAGCTGAAAACCCGCCACCCGTGCGATACTTTTCCGCGCAGGCAACGGACCGCGCAGAAAAAAAAGACCCAGCAAAACAAGGGGAGCCAATTGAGTCATTCCCTCACGATTCGCCAGAAGTTGGTCCTTCGCCGCTAGCAGTCCCCCAACCTCCCCTAGTCTCCAGGCCGCCAAAGCAAGGAAAGCCAGACCCGTTGTCCGGAATAAAAACCCACGATCTCCTCCCTCAACCATTTCCTTATCTTGCCACCCTCCCTCGCATCCCTCGAACAAAATAATTGGCAAACTCCAGTCTATTCTTACCCCTATCGCGTCCCTCTTGACCCCCTCCGCAGCTCAGTTCACAATTGCGATTCATATGCGTGAAAAGTCTTTTGCCCAAGGCGAGATCATCTTCCGCGAAGGAGAAGCAGGCGCTGAAGCTTTTCGGATCCTAGAAGGCCGTATCGAAATCTCCATTCACATCGATGGGCAAGGTGATGCCCCTCTCGGTCACCTCCTTCCTGGAGATATCTTTGGCGAAATGGCCCTCCTCGATGATAAACCCCGCTCCGCTTCCGCCCGCGCCCTTGAACCTACCCGCCTTCACCTCATGAACGGGGAGGAGTTTAACGAACTCTTCCTTCGCGACCCCAGCGTCCTCGCCCCTTTTCTCTCCTCCTTTTTTGAACGACTCCGCAACACCAACGACCTACTCCGCCGTGAACTCGAGCAGCGACAAGTCCCTTCCTCCCAACTCCACCAGCTCATAGAAAAAGGACTCCACTCTGGTGGCCACGAAACCCTGCATCCCCTGCCTCGTATCACCCTTACCCCCAAGAGCAAAGAAACCCGTCAGGCTGGGGCCCCAGCCTCTATCACTCTCGATCGCTTGCCCTACCGCATCGGTCGGCGACAAGCCACCGAAGGAGCCGATATTCTTTGCTCCAACGACCTTCCCCTGCAGGATAAGTTTCCTTACCAGATTTCCCGCAACCACTGCTCCATCGAACGCCTCGGAGCCGAAATCGTAGTTCGTGACCGGGGCAGTACCCTCGGCACGCTACTCAATGGCCATCCCATCGGCACCGAGGCTGAGCACATGATCACCCCCCTTTCCCTCGGGGAAAACCATCTCATCCTTGGCGGAGAGGGAAGCACTTACCAGTTTACTGTCCTCGTCGAACCTGCTGCCGCCAGTTAAAGCACTGCGACCGCTTCGGCTATTTCCCCTTCTCCCCCAGAACAACCACCTCCTCTGCCGCATTCTCAGTAGGCTTTTTCTCCGATTCCGCCAACTTTGCTAAGAGCGCCTTCTCAATTCTCGCATAGAGGGCCGGATCTTTCTTAATCTCCTCCTTGGCCGCATCGCGCCCCTGCGCCAACTGCTTGCCTTCAAAGGCAATCCATGCCCCCCTCTTCTCCACCGCATTTTGCTCAATCGCCGAATCAATCAAAGATCCCGCCTTCGAAATCCCCTCGTTATACATAATATCAAACTCCGCTTCGGTAAATGGCGGCGCCACCTTGTTCTTCACAATCTTGACCCGCGTGCGATTCCCCACCACCGTGCCGTCAGGAAGCTTGATCGCACTGATTCGTCGAATATCTACCCGTACACTCGAGTAGAACTTCAACGCCCGCCCTCCTGGCGTAGTCTCAGGACTGCCAAACATCACCCCGATCTTTTCACGGATCTGATTGGTAAAGATACAAACCGTCTGCGCCCGACCAATCAATGCTGTCAGTTTCCGCATGGCCGCACTCATCAAACGAGCCTGCGCACCCACCGTAACGTCACCAATCTGACCCTCTAACTCATGCTTCGTCACCAAAGCGGCCACACTATCCAGCACCACCACGTCCAGTGCGTTAGATCGAATTAGGGTCTCCGCAATGTTCAACGCTTCTTCGCCTGAATCCGGCTGAGAAACAAGTAGTTCATCCATATTCACCCCTAACTTCTTCGCGTAACCAGGATCCAACGCGTGCTCCACATCAATGAAGGCAGCCGTCCCTCCCATCTTCTGGGCATTAGCAATCGCCGTCAGAGTCAACGTCGTCTTCCCTGATGATTCAGGCCCAAAGATCTCCACGATTCTGCCACGAGGAAACCCCCCCGTACCCAAGGCTTGGTCTATCGTAAAACAGCCTGTAGGGATCACCGCGATCTTCAACTTCGCCGCCGCATCACCCAGCCGCATGATCGAATTCTCGCCATACGTTTTGATGATCGATTGCAAAGCCAAATCCAAGTTGCGCTTCTCCGCCACCTTGGCGCTGTCACTCTTCGTTTGGGTTTCCGTCTTTTCGTTTTTGTCTGTTGTTTTAGTTGCCATATAGATTAAACCTCCGATGTGGGTAAAAGTTGCGGTAAAAGTTTATTTCGTAGCAGGTCGAGAGCCACCTGGGAAGCCATTGCCTTGAATACTTTTCGTTCTGGAACCAACTTCTTCTCAATAGTTTCCACTCCTTCAGGACCCGCAATTCCAAGATAAACTAGCCCCACAGATTTATTCGCATTTCCACCCCCAGGACCCGCAATTCCCGTTACCGAAACCGCCCAATCCGCCCCCGCCCTTATCCTCGCCCCCACCGCCATCTCCCCCGCCACCGCTCCACTCACCGCCCCATACTTCGCCAAACTCTCCGCCGATACCCCTAAATCCCGGATCTTGGCCTCATTCGAATACGTCACCCACCCACCCAGAAAAACTTCCGAAGCCCCCGCCACATCCGTAATCCGACTCGCCACCAACCCCCCCGTGCACGACTCCGCCGTGGCTAACTTCACTCCCGCTCTCCTTGCCAACCTCACCACCACCTCCTCCATCGTTTCCGTCCCCTCTCCATAAACCGCCGCCCCTAAAATCTCCCGAATCTTCTTCACCCCTGCCTCCAACAATTTCACCTCCACCCCCCGCAACCGCACATCCACCTCCCCAGGGCGCGCGCAGTAACCCACCGCCGAAAATCCCAACCGCCGCAACTCTTCCTCACACCTCTCCTGCACTGCCGATTCCCCAATTCCCGTCACCCGCACCACCCTCATCCCCTCCGCTGGACGCGCGTACGAACGTAACCGCGGTTCGACATACTTCTCGAACATCGGCGCTAACTCCCGAGGCGGACCCGGCAACACCACCAACATTTTTCCCTTCTCCTCCCAAAAAAGCCCTGGAGCCGTTCCCCCGTCATTCGGAATCACCTCCATTCCTCGCGGAACCTTCGCCTGCACTTTGACCGACTGAGGCGCCACCAACCCCCGCTTCTCAAAATATCCCAATATCTTCTTTTCAATCTCAGGTTGATCTTCCAATGGCTTCCCCAAAAATCCTGCCACCACTTCCCTCGTGATATCGTCCGAAGTCGGACCCAAACCACCCGTCACTATAATCACCCCCCCCCTGTCCCACGCCTCCCCCAAAACATCCCCAATCGCCTCTCGCCCATCTGGTACCGCCGTCTGCCGAGCCAATTGTAACCCCATCGTCGCCAATCTTGAGGAAAGATAACCCGGATGAGAATTCAACACCTGCCCCAAGAGCAACTCCGAACCCGTAGTGATCAGCTCCACGCGCATTCCTTGAAGGATGGCGCCACTCTTCTCGGGATCAAACAACTCTTTGGCGGTTTTCATGGAAACACCCTGACATCCTCACCTGGACAATACCTGTCCTAGGGTAATTTATCATTAATAAATTCTTACGATACCCTGGCGACTCTCCCTGCCCCTCCTTTCCCCCTTGTCCTTAACCCCGATCAATCCGATGCTCCCTTTCCCCCATGGCCAATAAATCCGCTCTGCCCACTAAGAAGCTCTACCGCGAACTCCGTACCCTTCCTTGGCTCACCCTCTGGCAAGAGGAAGTCCCCCGCTTTAATCAAGCCTCTCCCGAAGTCCGTATTCAACGCGTTGCCGTCATTCGCGCCGTCGGCGCCGGCCTCGCCGAAAACCAACAACCCGACCTCAAAGATACCGTTCGCACCTGGCTACTCTCTCTTTTGCAAGATCCCTCAGAAAAGATCCGACGCTACGCCATGGCCGCCCTCCCAAAAATCGGCGCAGGCCGAACCGAGGAACGCGAACTTCTTGCCCTCCTGCAAAAAAAGCCTCTCGACCGCGAAAAAAAGTTTCTCGGCCAAGCTCTCAATAAAATCGGCGGCTCCGCCACTCTCGACCTCATCCGCTCAGAAGGGACCCAACTTCCCCCACTCACCGAACAACGCGCCAAAGCCAACCTCGCCCGACAACAAAAGCCTTCCACCATTCGACTCGATGTTCCCTTGCCTGAACCCACTCAAGCCCGCATCCACCTCCGTTGCCGCACTGGCCTCGAACCGATCCTATCCCAAGAAATTAAAGATTCGGGTGCCCTCTTTCGTATCATGGAAATCCGTCCCGGTCTCCTCACCCTAGCCCCCACTGCCTCCTTCCGACTCAGCGACCTCTTTGCCTTCCGCTGTTTTTCTACTCTTTCCTTTCTTCTCGGTACTTTACCTCCCAGCTCAGGTAGCACCGCCGAAGAAACCCTCGCCACCCTAATCACCTCCCCGCTCAGTCGCCGCATCTTACAAGCCTTTACCGCAGGTCCTATCCGCTACCGGCTCGAATTTGTCGCTAAAGGACATCAACGCGGCGCCATTCTCAAGGTTGCCCAACGGGCCTACACCCTCTGCCCAGATCTTCTCAACGATTCCCGCGAGGCTCCCTGGGTCGTCGAAGTCCAACCCAGCCCAGGCGGCGATTTTGTCGAACTTCGCCCACGAATCTCTCCCGATCCGCGCTTCCCCTACCGACTGCAAGATGTCCCCGCGGCGTCTCATCCTCCCCTTGCCGCCGCCATGGCCCGCCTCGCAGGTCCCTATGCCGACGAAACCGTCTGGGACCCTTTCTGCGGTTCTGGACTCGAACTCATCGAACGCGTCCGCCTAACCGGAGTCAGCCGAATTTTGGGAACCGATCTCAGCCCCGACGCTACCGCCGCCGCTCGCGCTAACTGGGCGGCCGCCCTCTTCCCCGGCATCCGCGCTGATTTCGTCGCACGCGATTTCCGTGAATTCACCGCCATCCCTAACTGGGGCCCAGCGAGTATCAGCCTAATGATCACCAACCCTCCACTCGGCAAACGCGTTCCCATTCCCAACCTCCGTGGCCTACTGGAAGAGCTTTTCGCCGTGGCCACAATCGCCCTACGCCCAGGCGGTCGCCTAGTCTGGATTAATCCCCTTCGAATCAAACCTCCCGCCTCCTCCCTTCGCCTCGAATTCCAGCAAACCGTCGATCTGGGCGGATTCTCCTGCCGCCTCGAACTTCTCCGCAAACGCTAACACCCCTCCGAAGACACCCCGTCCTTAGCGGACTTTTCGCAAAATCTTCCTGCCTCAAAATCTCCGGCTTGAGCGTGGGTCAGGCACAATTCGTGCACTATCGTACGGGGCATACCCTGCAGGAGCTCCTGGAGTTAAAGGATTCCCCGCAGGAGGATTCTTTCCCTGCAGATTAGGCTTGGGCTGCGCCGCAACTTTTTTCTTATCCTCACTCCCCGCAGGCATCGAGTACGGATCTTGCGAAAGTCTCTTGTACCCACCCGATGGCGCCTCCGGGACCTTCGATGCCCCAGTTAACCGCGTATCACTCCCCCCGCTTGGGGGCATTATCGGCTTTGCCCCCGACTGATAATCTTTCCCCAGCGGACCCGTCGACGAAGGCCCTGTAAAAGATTCAAAACCCGGCTGCACTCGCCCATCCCCAGAACCCATCGCCCTAGGTTTCACCCCATCCACCCCCGTCACCGATGGTAGTTTATTTTCATCCATCGGCTTGAAACCCTCCACCGCACCTTTTGAAACCGCTGCCTGGGAAAGATCACCGTCCTCTGCTTTCGATTTCTGCTTAGCTTCCTTCGCTTCTTTAGCCTTCGTCACCTCAGCATCCTTCGCCTTCTGCTCCTCTATCACCGCATCCTCCGCCTGCTTTTTCTTGGCCGCAGCCTGCTTTTCCATCATCGCTTCTGCCGCCCAATCCTTACTCCCGCTTTTTGCTGAATCCGCCGCAGGCGGGCGGGGTTGAGGAATTGAAGTCGTATTTCCGTCCATCGCTCCCGACAAATCCGGAGTCGGTGAGGCCCCTTCGGCCTCAGGAATATTAGTGGCCGCTTTGGCCGAAGGTAGATCAGGAATGTTCGCAGGGCTCACTCCCACCTCAGTCTGGGCCATCGATTGCAACGGCAGGAGAATACCCAACCACAAGATGCTTCGTCCTTTCATCTTCCAACAACTTAATCCTCCGCAGTCACTCGTCAATCTCGCCCCACCCCATCAATCCACCTAGGATTCTATCATCATGGCATCGCCCTTAACCCTCCTCCTCACCGAGAAGATTAAGCAAAACGGACCTCTCCGCTTCGATCACTTCATGGCCAGTGCCCTCTACCACCCTCTTCATGGCTTCTACTCCTCAGGCCAGACTCGTACTGGCACCCAAGGCGATTTTCTTACCCCCGTCTCCGCCGGCCCTGTCCTCGGGCAACTCCTCGCTCGCCAAGCCGACGAACTTCATGCCGCCCTCGGTCGACCCGACCCTTTCCTGCTTTGCGAACAAGGCGCCGATCGCGGACTCCTCGCCCACGATATTCTCCACGCTATTTCTCTTCATCACCCAAAACTCCTCTCCGCTGCTCAACTCCATCTTCTCGAGCCCCTCCCCGCCCTCATCACCCAACAACGCTCCCACCTCGTCCCACTTCATAAAAAAACTCAGATTTTCTGGCACGAAGATATCACATCCTTACCTCCTACCACCGCCCCCATCTTTTTCTACTCATGTGAACTCCTCGACAGTTTTCCTGTGCGCCTCGCCCGCTATTCCTGCTCTTCCGGATGGCAGGAACGATTCGTCACCACCTGCCCAGCAGGGTTCAACTGGATCGACCTTCCCGCCTCTGAAGATCTTCAATCCCAGATTCGCCACTGGCAAATTCCCGAGATCGAAGGATTCACTGCCGAGGTTCGCCCCTCCGCCTCATCCTGGATCCACACCCTCGCCCAGCACATTCATCAAGGAGTAATTCTCACCCTCGACTACGGTATGCCCGCCGCCGATCTCTACCATCCCACACGCCCAAACGGAACTCTCGCCACCCTCCGACGTCACACCCAACCCTCTACCCCACTCTCTTCCCCAGGCGAACAAGACCTTACCTCCCATGTTAATTTTTCCGAACTCAGCACCGTCGGAGAGCAGCATGGACTCACCACCCTCGGACTCTTCGATTTCGCCAACGCCTGGACTCGTTTAGCCGCTCCCCTTTTTCAGGATGATCAACCCTTGCCCCAACCCTGGACACGCAACTTCCAGCACCTCACCCATCCCGCATTTTTTGGAAAATCTCATCACGTTCTTCTTCAATCCAAGAATCTGCCCTCAGATTTCACTCCCTCGATCGCTCGTCCTGCCACGCTCTAAACTTTGGTAGTTTTTCTTTTTCCCATCAACTCCCGCGCCATAGCCCGAGCGGCTTTTCCCTCTCCTCCCAACATCCGACTCAGCTCTTTTTCACGACTCTCTCCCTCCACTCGCTCCAATCGAGCAAATGTCCGACCTTTCTCCACACTCTTCGTCACACAGAAATGGGCATCGGCCACTCCTGCCACCGCCGGCAGATGGGTCAGGCAAAGCACCTGATGAGTTCGACCTAAATTATGCAATCGCTCCGCCACCGCCAGGGCTGTTTCGCCTCCTACATTCGCGTCCACCTCATCAAATATTAAAATCGGCACCTCATCTCGCTCCGCCATGACCGTTTTCAGTCCTAACATCACCCGCGCCAACTCGCCACTCGAAGCAATCGCTCGTAGGGGTCGCGGTGGTTCTCCTGGGTTCGGCGCAAACATCAACTCAACGCTCTCACCCCCTTCCGACCCTGGTGACTCCAACTTCTCCAAGGCCACCTCGAGCCGACACGCCCGAAATCCCAATCCGCGCAACTGTTCCGTCACCGCCACTGCGAATTTTGGTGCGGCCTTCCCCCTTTCTTTTCCCAACTTCAGGCACAACTCCCGATGCTTCTCCTTCGCCTGCTCGAGCGCCTTGGCCAACTCCTTCCCCCTTCCCTCCGCCTGACTCAACTCCGTCTGCCTTATTTTTAAGGCAACCAACTTCGCTAAGGCCGACTCCGCACTACCTCCATACTTTTTCTGAATCCCGAGAACCAGATTAAGTCGCTCCTCCAGTTCCGCCATGCGCTCCGCATCCATTCCTACCTGTTCGGCTCGTCGTTCAGCCTCCCGCCCTAACTCCCTCAACCCCGCTACCGCCAACTCGTTTTTCTCGCGCAACTCGCCTGCCGCCCCATCCAACCGCTCCCACTCCATCAACGCCTTTTGCACTTTCCCCAATATCTGTAACGCGTTCTCTTCACCTCCCTCCAATTGTCCGCTTACCTCAGCCGCCAATTCCACAATTCGGCGCCCATGACCCGCGGCGGCATGATCCCTTTGCAACTGCTCATCCTCCCCCACTTTTAACTGGGCCGCTCCCAACTCCTTCACTTGGTGATCGATTAGCTCGCGAGTCGCTCCGTCCACCCCTGCGATATTTTTCTGAAATGTGGTCATCGCTTCCTCTGCCGCAATCTTTTCGTTCCACGCCTCCCGCACGCCTCCCACCACTGCCTCCAGCTTGCCAAAACCATCCACCGCCGATCGTTGCACGCTGGGGGAGAGCAGCGTCTGATGATCATGCGGCCCGTGCAAATCCACCAGTCGATCCCCCAACTCTTTCAGCACCGCCAGCGTGACCGAAGAACCATTGAGAAACTGCCGCCCTGTCCCCGCGATTCCGATCTGCCGTTTAATCACGAGAGTTCCATCTGGATCGGGTTCCACTCCTTTCTCTTCTAACCACCCTCTAAATTTTTCTGCGCCACCCAACTCTCCTTCGACCACACACCCGTCAGCACCTGTCCGCACCAAGCCACGATCCGCCCTTTCTCCCAGTAAAAGTAAAAACGCATCCACCAAAATAGATTTTCCCGCCCCTGTCTCTCCTGTCAGAGCATTAAACCCTGCGGTCAACTCCCACTCGAGCTCCTCAACCACCGCCAAATTTTTGATCCGTAAACGCCGTAACATCTTGCCTCAGATTCTGCCACCTCCCCATTCCCACGCCATCCCCAAGCTCTCCTTCATACCACAACACTCAGGTAGGGCGGTCTCTCAGAGAACGCCTGCGCTCAATATTCAACGTTTTTCGCCCAGCTATGCGGCCTCGGAGATGCCGCCTCTACCTAAGCTTCCAACCTCAAAACCACCTTCACACATTCGCACTTTCTTACATTCTCACATCTTGAATTCCTTTGCGTCCTTAGCGGACTTGGCGTGAACAATCTCTTCCCCAATCAAAAATCAAAAAATAAACATCCAAAATCAATCCCTCACCCCCCCTCCTCATCCGCCCCCTCCCAAAAAAATCCCTTCGCTCCGACCCCTCTTTTCGCGAAACTCATCCCCTCATGTCCCAGCCCTCCCTCGCCCTCTCCACCTGCTGGCACGCCGACCGCACCACCGACGGTGCCACCCTTCTCCGCCAAGCCGTCGACCTCGGCTTCTCCACTGTCGAAATCAGCCACAATACCCGCTTCAGCCTCTGGCCAGGAATTCTCGCCGCCCACCAATCCTCTCCCGCTTCACCCCGTATCGATGTCCTGCACAACTTTTGCCCCGTCCCAGTCGAACTCTTGCGCCCCCACCCCAACGCCTACGAATTTTCCGATTCCCGCCCCACCGCCCGCCGCCTCGCCGAACGTCACTCCTTCGCCACTCTCGAAGCCGCCGCCAGCGTTGGCGCCCGATTCGTTGTCCTCCACCTCGGCTCCGCCGGCCCCCGCCACCTCGTCGATCCCCTCGAATCCCTTGCCCTCGCAGGCCAACTTGGAACCCGCCCTTACGTTCGCAAAAAAATATCTACCATCCGCACGCTGGAAGAAGCCTTTCACAAAGCTTGGCCCCGTGTGGAAGAAATTCTCCTCCGTCTAGGGGAAAAAGCCTCCTCCCTCGGCCTCCGCCTCGGCCTCGAATGCCGAGAAGATCCCCGCGAAATCCCCCCCGACGATTTCTGGGACACCCTCCTCGCCCGCCTCCCCGCCCCAACCTTCGGCTATTGGCACGATTTCGGTCATGCTGCCGCCAAACATTCGCTGGGTTTTCTCGACCACGCCCAACACCTCCGCCGCCTCGCTCCCCGCATCATTGGCGTCCACCTCCACGACTACTCCCCCGAAAAAGGAGACCATCTCCCCCTTGGCCATGGCACCACCCCCTTTGCCCAACTTCTTCCCCTCATCCCCCCCAACACCCACTTCTCACTCGAACTATCTCCGGATGTGTCCGCGGAAGATGTTCGTGCCAGCCTCTCATGGTGGAAACAAAACCAACCCGTACGCTCCTAAACCGGCTTGCCCCCTGGATCCGCTTCGGCGTCACCGCCAGCGTCCTCGGCTTTCTCGCGGGCAAAATCAACTGGCCCAACCTCGCCCACCGCTTCACCTCCGCCCAACCCTACTGGCTCGCCGCCGCCCTTCTCGTCACTCTCCTTTCCATCGCGCTTTGTGCCACTCGCTTCTTTTTTGTTCTTCGCCTTCAAAAAATCCATCTCTCCTACTTCCGCACTGTCCATCTCACCTTCGTCGGCTTCTTCTTTAACCTCTTCCTCATCGGCTCCACTGGCGGAGACGCCATCCGACTCTTCTATCTTCTTCGCTGGTTCCCTCAACAAAAAGCCCGTGCCGCCCTCTCCATCCTCCTCGACCGCATCTTCGGCGTCGCCGCCCTCTTCGGCCTCGCCCTTCTTTTTCTTCCTGGCACCGCCGATCGCCTCCGCGCCGATCCCACCTTCGCTCCCCTCGCCCAAGCTCTCCCTTGGCTCGGTCCCCTCGGCGCCTTCCTCCTTCTTCTTGCCTTCATCCTTCCAGGACTCCTACCTAATCTCCCGCTTCCCCAAAAACTCCCCGCCCGCTCTGTCATCCTCGATCTCCTTCACGGCTTGCGCGATACCATCCACGGTGGCTGGAACACGGTCGCCGTCGTCCTCGTCTCCCTCTGCGTTCATCTCGCCAGCTTTGCCGGTGCCACCCTTCTGGCCCACTCCCTCAATCTCCCCATCAACTACTCCCTCGCAGGCCTCATCCTTGTTCTCATTTTCACCGCCTCCGCCCTGCCCATCAGCGTCAGCGGTCACGGCGTCCGCGAAGGCGTTATGGTCTTCCTCTTTCTTCATCTCGGCCTCGGCACCGATCCAGAATCCGCTATCGCCTACTCCATCCTTATCTACGGACTCGGCCTATTCTGGAGCCTCTTCGGCGGACTCGCCTACCTCACCCTCAAATCTCCCCAGCCCAAACCATGATTCGCCACCCTCAAGCTGAACAGATCGTTCAAAAACTTGCCCAAGCCGGACACGTCGCCGTTTACGCTGGAGGTTGCGTCCGCGATGCCCTCCTCCAACGCACCTATCCCGATGTCGATATCGCCACCTCCGCCACCCCCGACGAAGTCCAATCCCTTTTCCCAAAAGCCTCCGATCCACAAGGCAAAGCCTTCGGCGTCATCCGACTCCGCCTCGACGATCACGTTTTTGAAATCGCCACCTTCCGCGTCGACGGTCCCTACCTCGACGGTCGCCGACCCTCCTCTATCACCTTCACCACCGCCAAAGAAGATGCTCAACGGCGCGACTTCACCATCAACGGCATGTTTTTTGATCCCCTCAAAAACGAACTCCTCGACTACGTCCAAGGCCAAGCCGATCTCGCTACCCAACAAATCCGCGCCATCGGCGATCCCCTCGCCCGCTTTACCGAAGACCGTCTCCGCCTCTTCCGCGCCATCCGCTTCGCCGTTCAACTCGGCTTTTCCATCGAACCCGCCACCTGGAAAGCCCTCTGCACTCTCGCCCCCGACTCCAAAGTTATTTCTCCCGAACGTATCCGTGATGAACTCGTCAAAATTTTCACCAGCCCCGATCCCGCCCGTGGCTTCGATCTTCTTCACGATTCAGGCCTTCTCGCTGTCTTGATCCCCGAACTCCTCCCCATGCGCGACTGCGCCCAATCTCCCGAACACCATCCTGAGGGCGACGTCTGGGTCCATACCCGCCTCCTCCTCACCCACCTGAAAAATCCTTCCCCCGTCCTCGCTCTTTCCGCCCTCCTCCACGATATCGGGAAACCTCCTACCTCGAAAACCGATCCCGACGGCCGCATCCGATTCTTTGGCCACGAAGGAGTCGGCGCCCGCATGGCCGAAGAAATTCTTCGCCGCCTTCGCTTTCCCAACGACGAAATTAGCGCCATCACCGCTTGCATCGCCAACCACATGGCCTTCAAAGACGCCCCCAATATGCGCGTCAGCACTCTCAAGCGTCTCCTCGCCCGCCCCACTTTTTTGGAAGAACTCGAACTCCACCGAATCGACTGTTCCTCCTGCCACGGACAACTCGATATTTACAACTTTCTCACCGCCAAACTCTCCGAATTTTCTAAAGAGGAAATTAAACCTAAGCCCCTCCTCACCGGTCACGACCTCCAACAACTCGGCGCCATCCCAGGACCCCAAATGGGCAAAATCCTACATCAACTCATGGACGAACAACTCGAAGGTAAATTCACCGACCGCGCCAGTGCCCTCGCCCGCGCCCAAGAGCTACTCAACTAGCTTCCTTTTCCGCTTATAATACTTTTGTGGCCTTGCTCCCCTACGCATACGCCACAAACGCTTCGTACACTTCATCAGGGATATCCAGCAACTTGTAATCGCCCGATGAAACAAAAATCAGCTGCTGCTTGCCCTTGCCCAACTGATTTCCTGCGGAATCGAAAATTTGATGTTCTAGGGTGACAAACTTCCGGTTGTACTCCCCTACTTTGATTTTCACGCTCACCCGCTCAAACTCCCGTGTCTCCCGCATAAACTTATGCTCGAATGACCGCGTCAAAATATAGTACGGGGTAGTTTTCAAATTAAATTTCGGCAAACAACGATTGAAAAATAACTCCCGCGTCTTTCCTACCCACATCGCGTACATCCCGAAGTAAACGTTCCCCACCGAATTCGTATCCGCGTAGGTCGCGACAAACGAGTGCACAAACCACTTCCCATCGAAATGCCCGTACGGATCATGCCCATCCACCACACCCCCACTGGGAAACGGAACCACCCGACCTGGTTCCACCCCCGCCTCACTCCCTCGGATCTCCCCCCTCGCCCCGCCCACCGCACTCTCCAACTCCTCCACCCCCCCCACAAACTCCTGTGCTGAACCCGGCTTAAGCAAAAGCCAAACCACATAGCCCACGGGCAGAACCGATCCCAGAATCATTCCCCACGGATTCTCTAAAAAATATCCATACGCAAAAATAACTACCGCAACACTCCCCACACAGAACATCTTCACCTGCGGTAACGCATTTCCCTGTCCCGTGTGAAACGCCCGCAACAACGCCAGTCCCGCGTATCCCACGAAAAAAGTTGCGTAAAAAATCATGAAGTACTCCAACTCCAACTTCAGCACCACCGCCGCCACCGTGAACAATCCCGCAAGAACCAGTGCGGGCAGAGGCGACCCCAATAAAGCCTCCGGCAAAAGTGTTAACGGGAAGGGTCGCGCCGCCCCGCCCGACTTACTCAAATACCAGCGCAACGCAATGTATCCGCTATCCAACGTGGTCAAAGTCATCACACAGAGAAACACCATATAGGAACCAAATGCCCAAGGATGCGCCGAGGCCGCCGCCCAGAAAAATCGCACGATCCCATCCTCCCCATACGCCAACCCGTCAATCCCTTGGCGCATCGGCGCCCCCCCAGTTTGCCCCGCTACCCAAAGAGCCAAACTACCATGCGCCAGCAACAGTAGAAAAAAGAGTGAGCCCCCAAACAAATAACTCACCGCCGCCGATTTGCCCTCTCGCTGAATCTGAATCGCCCGCTGCCACTGTTGGAGATCCAGCCAAGGGCCTAAGGTGAGCCCCACGCAAATCGGAATTGCATAACCCCAGAAGTTCATTCCCAGAAATGGATTTGTCCCTGTCTTCATCGGTTGCCCTGTCCCTAAAGACGGTAGTTGAAAATAAATAATCCCCATCGCCACCAGAGCAATCAAGCCAAGGACTCCATGACTAAACTTGATTCGCCGGATATCAAACTCCTCCCCAAACAAAGTCGCCGCCGCCAAAATCACCAGCACCGTCAGCAGAAGGTACAACCCCGCTGGCTCTAGCCCCAGCGGTTGCCACCCGTATCGGACCAGTGCAAAAATCGTCAAAGTGATCGCCAGAATCTGATAAAGGAAAAAGATCAAACGATAAGGGCGCGACCAGTTGGCAAAAAACGATCCCAAGGCATCAGGTCCGTTACCCCCCCGATGCGCAATCAGCTTAGTCAACCCGCCAAAAATCATCAGCCCAAGGGCGTTGGGAATGGCAAAAGCCAGCAAGCCAAATAATCCGTACTGCAGAGAAAATTGGACGCTGAAAAACAGCCCCAACCCCCACATCCACGAAAGGGCCACCGAGACCCCCCAAAGCGCATTCATCGCAATCATTCGAAAGTAAATCCTACCTTCACTCACAGGATCGTTCCAACCCAAAAGCCCACCCCACCAACCCTTACCCCTCTCGCCCAGTGCGATCCTATCGAAGATTTTGGCAGGAAGTAATGCGCCCGAGCGGGCGAAGGGATTGGTCCCAAAAAAAACCTGCCCCCGACCTATCCTACTTACGCCTCTGGCAGGTGGAATAACGCCCGAGCGGGCGAAGGGATTCGAACCCTCGACATCAACCTTGGCAAGGTTGCACTCTACCAACTGAGTTACGCCCGCGTTCGTTTGAAATGATCTGCTTCCTGCCCTCCCAGCGCAACCCTTTTTCCCAACCCCTTAACCCTCCACC
>CANIEM010000014.1 GCA_947466515.1 Verrucomicrobia subdivision 6 bacterium
AAGATCAAAGAATTAATTACGACCAATACCACTCCCCAACCTGACATGCCCGGAGTTCACACCAAAGTGCTCTGCGTCGCCCCCCTCTTAGGGGAAGCCATTCTACGGATTCACGAAGGCGAGTCGGTCTCTTCCTTGTTTGAAATCCGAGCCGGCGTCAAAACCTAAGACCAAAACTTACTTCCCTAGAACGTAGGCGAAGAGCAGTGGCGCCACAATTGTGGCATCCGATTCAATGACAAACCGCGGGGTTTTTCCACCCAATTTTCCCCAAGTGATTTTCTCGTTCGGTACCGCTCCAGAATACGATCCATAACTCGTTGTCGAATCACTGATCTGACAGAAGTAAGACCAGAGTGGGACCCCTGTTTTGCGCAGATCTTGATGCAACATCGGCACTACGCATATAGGAAAATCCCCAGCAATCCCACCTCCAATCTGGAAAAACCCTAAGGGAGTGTCTTGAGTCTTCTGGTACCAATCCGCAAAAGAGATCATGTACTCGATACCACTTTTCATCAGTGTGGGTGAGCTGACGTGCCTCTGAATACAGGCCGCGGCAAACATATTTCCTAAGGTGGAATCTTCCCAACCAGGCACAACAATCGGAATGTTCTTCTTCGCCGCGGCCATCATCCAAGAATCTTTGGGATCAATTTGGTAAAACTTCTCCAGCAACCCCATTTGCAGCACTTCGTAGAAATACTCATGCGGGAAACGCCGAGCCCCAGCTTGATCATCCCGCTTCCATAACTCAATAATCACCCCTTCAATCCGTCTCATCGCCTCCTGCTCAGGAATGCAGGTATCCGTCACTCGATTGAGATGCTCTTTCAAAAGCTTCTCCTCGTCCTTTGAGGTTAAGTGTCGGTACTCAGGAATTCGCCGGTAGTGATCGTGGGCCACCAAGTTATAGACGTCCTCCTCTAAATTCGCCCCCGTGCAGCTGATGGCATGAACTTTGTCCTGCCGAATCATTTCCGCCAGAGATAAACCCAACTCCGCGGTGCTCATCGCTCCTGCTAAGGTGACCAGCATCCGTCCACCATCCGCAATATGTTTGCGGTAAGCCATCCCCGCATCCTTAACCACCGCCGCATTAAAATGGCGATAGTGGTGATCGATAAATTTAGAAACCGGTCCTTCAGACATGCACGAGCAGTTTCCCCTTGATCCCAAGAACTTGACAAGACTATTCGATATTTTCTCTCTTCCTTTTGTGTCGAACATGAGGATCACAAAAATGATCCATCGCCAGAAAAAAGGATTTTGCGTGTCGGGCTAAAAGAATGCTCAGGAGCGGCGCCGGTAATACCGTTAAACAAAATATCAGTTGAGGACTCCACTCCGTCCAGTAACGCAGAACGAAATAGAGGGCCATCCCTCCCAAAGCTACCACTCCGTAGTTCACGCCCCAGATCGCCAGAAGAAAATAACCAGGCTCCCGCTCAAAGGCATACCCACAGTAGGGACATCCGTCATTGGGTGTGAACCAGCTGGAGAGAGACTTAACATTCTTCCAAGGGTGAAAGAGCTGCGTTTTTCCACAAGTCGGACAGAGCAGAGCCAAAGCCCTACGCCCATACAACAGCGCCTTCCCAAACGTTCTGGGAGCCTGAGCCGTCAAATCTCCGATCCCATGATTCATACGCGGTGATAAGGATGGCCCGCTCGCCAACTTTCTAACCGATAAATCTGCTCGAGAAGCACTACCAAAGCTAAGTCATGGGAAAGAGTCTGGGGACCTAAAGAGCGCACCACATCACAACTCGTTCGGAAACCTTCCGAATGCCCATCTGCCCCGCCAATCATCCAAGCGATTTTTGTTCGGCCCGCCCTCTCCCACTGTTCCCACTCCGTCCGCCAATCCTGCGTACTGCGCGCCTGTCCCAAAGGATCTAGACAGATCTTGCACATTCCTTTTCCTTTCTCACTCATATCCACTTCCATGCTTTTCCCCTCGCGAATAACCACTAACTCACAAGGTACAAATCCATTAATTCTTTTTGTGTATTCTTCAGTCGCCACCCTGGCCCAACCTGCGGGACGACCCACCATACATACACGATGCTTCATCGTTTTGGCCCTATGATGATACACCAAGAATCGTTTCAAGCTCCTCCACACGCTCCGCAAACAGGCCTAAAGCAGATTCGATCGGCTCAGAACTCTCCATGTCCACACCAGCTCGACGCAGTGTCTCCAACGGAGGACGTGAACCGCCCGAACGAAGGAACTCATGGACTTTGCCAACTGCCCCAACCTCGCCTTGAAGTACTCGCTGGGAAAGTGTCATCGCCGCCGAAAGCCCGATGGCATACTTATAGACATAGAAAGCACTGTAGAAATGAGGAATCCGCAAGCATTCTAACTCCAAGGGGGCTTCAATCTCAAGAACCTCCCCAAGGTAACTCTCTAAAAGCTCGCGATAAGCGATGCGGAAAAAGTCCAAAGTTAAGGCCACCCCTTTTTCCTCCGCCTCGTGTATCTTTTGCTCGAATTCGGCAAACATCACCTGCCGATATAAAGTTCCTCGGATATCATCAATTTGACGATTCAGAATGTAAGCCCGCAAGGTTTTGTCCTTCTTTGCGGGACCTTCTAAATAAGCGTGGGTCAAAAGCTCCTCATTGAAGGTGGAGGCCACCTCCGCCAGAAAAATAGGATAGTGGGCATCTTGAAAGAGTTGAGTGCGCTGACTCATCCAACTGTGCATCGAGTGCCCAGCTTCATGAGCCAACGTATATACATCCGCCAGAACATCCTCCCGATAGTTCATCAAGATGTAGGGCGGGTTGCCGTAGCTCCCACTGGAAAATGCTCCACTCCTCTTTCCTCGATTCTCATAGCGATCGACCCATCGGCTCTCCCCTAATCCCCGAGCTAAAGTCGCCGAGTACTCCTCCCCTAGCGGCGCGGTGGCCTGAGTCACCATCGTAGCGGCTTCGGCAAAGGAGGTCTTTTTTTCAGCCACAGGAACGATGGGAACTTGCAGATCCGCCGCTCGAAGCTGCTCCAGCCCTAAGATTTTTTTCCTTAGGCGGTGATACCTCTGCAGCGGCCCAAGATTTTTCCGCACCGACGCAATTAGGTTATCCACCACCGAGCCGGGCACTCGATCAGGGAAAAGAGCATGGTCTCGAGCCGAGGGATGCTTCCTTGCCCGTGCCCGAAAAACATCCGTCCTCACAGAAGTGGCTAAGGTCGCAGACAAGGAAAAGGCATGTCGTTCGAACTCCTCATAATACTTCTGCCAAGCCAATCGCCGAACTTCAGTCGATCGCCTCTGCAACAAGGAAGCAAATGTCCCATGCGTCAACTCCACCTCCCGCCCGTCTTCGTCCCGCACCAGACCGAAGCGGAAATCGACGTTAATTAACTGTGAGAATATCTCATCTGCGCCTCCCAGCGCTGGACCCGCCAAAGTCAAAAGACGCTCCTCTCCTTCAGGTAGAATATGCGGACGCTGACGCCGTATTCGCTCTAAGCTTCCTTTCCACTCCGCCAAACAGGGTTGCCCCAATAACTTACCCCACGAATCGTCTTCTATCCTCATCAGCTCAGGAAGGAACCACGCCATCTCTTCGCTCAACCGAGTCAGCAAGAACTCCAAGCGCAATGCCCGATCCCGCGCCGAGCCGTCCGCTCCGTCCTCAGCCACTTTCAAACTAGCGTACTGGCCCAATCGCTCCGCCAGTAGATCGATCTCCTTCTCTTTCTCTAAAGCGCCGAGCAAACCCTCCCCCTTAGCCAGATGCCCTTTCCACTTAATCATGACCCCTTCATAACTACGTAACCGTTCCAAATTCTTTTCCCATTCTGCCGAAGTGGCGAAAAGGGGACGCAAATCCCAAGTGTCTGCTTCCGCCACCTCATGCCTCTGCTTCAGGGCTTGCGCGGAAAGTAACTTTGAAACCATGGAGGCCACCCAGAGAGATTGCTCTAGGATACGACCGCGCACCATCTTCACCTCCGCTTGCCGTCCGCCATCTTTTCCTTCAACCTATTCTCATGACTGAGGCCTCTTTTTTCGCGCAACGGGGAGCCAACCGCGTTACCCCCAAAATCATGCAAAACCTTTTACACCGTCTCCCTATGCTCAAGGCGGAATTCACCCAAATTCAGGCTCCCAAGTTTCCTCATCTGGTGGACCAACTTGAGTTTCTCGCTGACGTCGTCGAAGACGTGGCTGAAGGCGCCTACACAGATCTGCCTTATTCCGCCGCTACCGCCTCCGCTTTTGCCCTTATCTACACTCATCGCCTCCTCGATATCATTCCCGATTTCGTGTCCAATATTAGCTTCGAGGACGATTCCGCAGTCGTCCGAGTGGTCCTCGCCCTCTACGAAAAGGATTTCGAAAAATACGCCCTTGCCCAGCATCTGAACTGGAAGAAAATTACTCTTAAGCCCTAATCGGCTTTCTCGGCGTATGAGCCCCGCGGGTTGGACCGATAATCTCGAACACTACCTTGGACGTTGGGCAGTGCCCTATCTCACCCGTGGTCTCGTCGCCATGAATGCAGGGGCTTGGCTCCTCAATCTCGCCTCACCAGGATTCTCCTCAATTTTGAAATTAGAACCCGCCCTCATCGTCCAAGGGGAGTACTGGCGTCTCCTCACCTTTCTCTTTGTTCCACCCTCTTCAGCCCACCCTATTTTCCTGCTTCTTTTTCTCTGGTTCCTCTGGTCGATCGGCGATGCCTTGGAACAAACTTGGGGATCCTTTCACCTAAATCTTTATCTACTTCTGGGGGTCACCGCCGTTGTCCTCGTCGCATTTTTCGGCCCTTCCGTTCCAGTGAATCCATTCTACTTACACAACTCGCTCTTCCTTGGCTTCGCGACCACTCTTCCTGACCAAAAGGTCTTCTTCTTCCCCATCCCCATCCCACTTTCGGTTCGCTGGGTCGCCGCCATCAGCTCCGCCCTCCTCTTTCTGCCTGCTCTCTTTCAACCGATCATACTTCCAGGAATTCTCGCTGGCCTCTTGGGCTACTTTGCCTTTTTCGCTCCCCCATTTTTCTCCGAGCTCTGGAACCGGTTCCGTCATCGTTGAACTCCCTACTGCGCTGCACTCTCGCTGGTCTTTTCCTCGTCCCCCTCAATTCCTCCGTCTCCGCCACCAACCTCATCCCCGATAAGACTCGGGTCTTGCTCCTAGCCGTGACCGATGAATGGAACACCACCACAACCACTCTCCAGCTCTTTCGCCGAACTCTTCCCGCCTCTTCCTGGACCGCAATCGGTCCTTCCCCACAGATTCACCTTGGTCGAAATGGACTCGCTTGGGGTCGAGGAATTCATCCTCCTCAAAAAGGAGTCCAGAAGCGCGAAGGCGATAAAAAATCTCCCGCAGGAATCTTTTCACTGGGCTCCATTCTTTACGGATACGCCGACCAACTCTCCATTCCAGGTTGGCGCTACCACTGCGTTTCCGATCGCGATCTTTGGATCGAAGATTCATCCTCTCTCAACTACAACCGCCATCTCATTCTCAATCCTCACGAGCCCTTTCCCGATAACCACCTTTTCGATCGCATGCGACAAGACGACCCAGCCCATGCCCTAAAGCTTTTTATTCAACACAACGCTCCGCCTCGTGCTGAACCGGGCGCGGGCAGCGCCATCTTTTTTCATATTTCTCGCAGTACCAACTCCGTTACAACGGGATGCACTTCCATGAGTGAGGTTGATCTTCGAAACCTACTAACTTCTTTCTCACCCCTCGACCACCCCCTCTACATCCTTTTGCCCCGCTCTGAATACTATCGCCTCCGAGCCTCATGGAGGCTTCCTTAAGTGCAGTCCATGCAACCCATTCTTTTCGACGGTTTGATTATCTTTACCTACTTCGTCGCGATTATCGGAATCGGTCTCGCCGCCTCCCGTCGTCAGACCTCACTACAAGACTACGCCCTCGGTGGTCGCTCGATGCCATGGTGGGCTGTTCTTGCTTCAATCTTAGCTGCTGAAATTAGTGCCGCCACTTTTCTTGGAGCTCCAGGGGAAGGATATGAGCTACGCAACTTCACCTACGCCCAGCTCGCTCTAGGCACAATCCTTGCTCGGATTTTCTTCAGCTGGATCTTTATCAAGCCCTACTACACCTACCGCGTCGTCTCCATTTACGAGTTCCTTGAAATTCGCTTCGGACCCACCTCCCGCCAGGCCGCCAGCGCAATTTTCCTCATTACCCGAGCCTTAGCCAGTGGCACCCGCCTCTACGTCGCTGCCATTATTCTCGTTCTCGGATACGAGATGATGTCAGGAAAGCACCCCTCCGATTCCCAAGAGCTCCTCATCACCTTTACCGCCTTGGCCATTCTTGTCGGACTTACCGCACTCTATACCGTCGCTGGAGGGATCAAAGCAGTGGTCTGGACCGATGTTATCCAAGCCGTCGTTATGTTCTCAGGCCTCGGTTTTGTACTCTGGCATTTAGCTCAATCCATTCCCAACGGCTGGCAAGGCTTTCAGGCGAAACTGCAGCAACCTGGGGATCTAACTCTCTGGAGCCTTGGCCCCATCCACCAAGGAAGCCTCCTCACCCAAATCAAAGGCATTCTCGAAAGCGAATACACTCTTTGGACCGCTTTCTTTGCCGCAACTTTTGTCACCATGGCCACACACGGAACCGATCAAGATATGGTACAGCGAATGCTCACCGCAAAGAATCCTGCCCGTAGCCGCCTCGCCCTCGTAGCCTCAGGCTTGGCCGACATTCCCATCGTCATGGCTTTCCTCACCATCGGAATCCTTCTCTGGGTGCACTACCAGTACACACCCGATCCCCATCTCCCCACCCGCAACGCCCACGTCTTCGCCTACTATATCCTTCACGGTCTGCCCGCAGGCCTGCGCGGGCTCCTCGTCGCAGGTATTTTTGCCACCGCCATGGGCTCCCTCAGTACCGCCCTTAATGCTCTCGCCACCTCTTGGGTGCGTGATTGGTACGAACCGTTTCTAGCCCCTCGTCTCCACTCTCCAAATTCCTTAACAGCGGCTCGCTGGGCCACTGCGACATTTTCACTCATTCTTGTTCTCATCGGCGGCGCCACTGCTTGGATCGTTATCTCGAACCCCACATCACGAATTCTACCCATCGTCCTAGGAATTTTTGGTTACACCTACGGATCTCTTCTCGGTATTTTTCTTCTCGGCGCACTCACCAAAACCCGCGGATCTGACTATGGCAACCTCATCGCCATGGCCGCGGGTTTTATTGCCGTGGCTATTCTCGCTGGTCTCCCGTCCGAGCTTCTTCGCCTTGCAGGGATGCCTCCTTTGCCTCGTCCTGATTGGCTACCCCTCATCGCCTTCCCGTGGCGAATTACCTTCGGCACCGTCGTCACCTTTTTTGTCGCAATCCTTTTCCGCTCGACTCCATCGCGTCTGACCCGTCAAAAGACTTAGGGGGCTAAACGCTCTTTCACCCAACTGCCCTTCACCTTTCGATAACGCAGTCGGTCGTGAAGCCGACTCCGTCGCCCTTGCCAAAACTCCCAAACTTCAGGCACCAACCGATACCCACCCCAGTTTGCAGGACGCGCTGGATTACTTCCTGCTTTTTTCTCCTGTTCCGCCCAACTTTTCTCCAGCACATCTCTCCCTGAGATCACTTCACTCTGGGGAGACGCCCAAGCCCCAATTCTCGAGCCGATCGGCCTCGAGAGATAATAAGCGTCACTCTCCTCCGCACTAATTTTTTCCACCTTCCCCTCCAACCGCACCACCCGCTCCATCTCAACCCAATGAAACTGCAAAGCCGCCCAAGAATTTACCTCCAACTCTATTCCCTTTCGACTCCCATAGTTTGTGTACCAAACCAACCCACGCTCATCGTAACCCTTCACCAGTACAACTCGCGTGCTTGGCCGTTGCAAGGCGGAGACAGTGGCCAAAGTCATAGCATTTGGCTCGGGCACCTTCGCTGCGATAGCTTCGCGTAACCAAAGATCAAACTGCTCCAACGGATTCGCCGAAGCCTTCGCCTCGGTCAACTCCCCCCTCTCATAGCTCTTTCTTAAATCGGCAATATTGTGTTCGGAACTCATAAAACTCCAAAAAACTAGCACATTTTCTCCTTTTTCGTACTGGTTTTGCATTTTCGTCGTTCTCCCAAGCTCGCCAAAGAATATTTCCCCACCATAATCTAATCCAATGAACCCTCTTCGATCTGCAAAAGCCGATCAGCTAAACTCCATCATCAAGGAATGGCCTTCAGCCTTCGTCGCGTACTCCGGTGGTGTCGACTCCGCTTTCCTTCTCTTCACCGCTTATCAAGTGCTGGGAGCACGCGTTACTGGCGTGCTCGGCGATTCCCCCAGCTTGCCCCGCTCCGAATATCAAGCCGCCATCGCCTTCGCCGAAAAACATCACCTCCCTTTGGAGATTCTTTCCACACAAGAAATGGCCGACCCTGCCTACATCGCCAATCCGCCTAACCGTTGCTTCTTTTGCCGAGCCGAACTCTTCCAAAGGATGTCCGACCTAGCCACTTCCCGTGGAGTTTCCGTCCTAGCTTACGGTGAAAACGCCGACGATGCCCTCGAAGTTCGCGCAGGGCGAGATGCGGCGGGAAAGTTTTCCGTCCTCTCCCCTCTTCGGGATGCGGGTCTCACGAAAATGGAAATTCGGCAACTCGCCCGCGCCTCAGGACTGGATGTTGCTGAAAAACCCGCTGCTCCCTGCCTATCCTCACGCCTAGCTCCTGGCTTAGCTGTGTCCCTTGAGCGCCTAGCCTCGATCGAGAAAGCTGAAACCGCCGTCCGCGCCAAAGGTTTTACCGTTGTCCGCGTTCGCCACTATGGGAGCAAAGCTCTTCTTCAGGTCTCACCCCGCGAAGTTTCTCGCCTCAACGAACCATCTTTGCGGGATGATTTAGTTCGTGAAATTCTCCAAGCAGGCTTTGGCGAAGTAGAGTTTGATCCAATCGGCTATCAGGGAGCCGGTTTACGCTAAGTCCTTTTTTCGCACTCCTTTAACTTCTCATACTCAGTCAAAGCCATCGCGACAACCTGATCCATATTGTAGTACCGGTAGGTCGCGAGCCGACCCACGAAGGTTACCCGCTCCTCCTTTTTTGCTTTAGCCGCATACTTCTCATACAACTCCTTGGAATCAGGAGCAGGCACAGGATAGTACGCTTCCTTTCCTGGCCCAAAATCCTCGGGATATTCCCGCACGATAGTTGTCACAGGTGATTTCTGCCCGGTGGCGTGTTTAATCTCCACCACTCGGGTGTATTTATGTTCATTCGGATAGTTAACCTGCATCGCTGGCTGAAAGTATTCCACCGACAGAGTCTCTGGCTCAAACCGCATCGAACGATACGGCAGGCGCCCCTCCGAAAACTGATAAAACTCATCGATCATTCCCGTATAAATCATCCGATCATAACTCACCGTCTTAGCCAACTGCCGATAGTCCGTTTGCAAGCGAACCGTGATCTTAGGATGGGCGAGAATCTTTTTAAACATTGCCGTGTAACCCTCTTGAGGAAGCGCTTGAAACGATTCTGTGACAAACCGATCATCCCGATTTGTTCTCACGGGAATCCTTCCGCAGACCGAAGCATCGAGTTGACTCGGATCCCTCTTCCACTGCTTCTGGGTGTAGTTCTTAAAAAACATCTCATAGAACATTCTTCCCACCTGAGACAGGACCATCTCCTCTGAGTTCTTTGGATTGGCGATCGGTTCCCTCCACTTCGCTAAGGTCGCCTCCATCTCCTCCGATGTGGAAGGACGGCCCAAATACTGCTCGAAGGTGTTTAAGTTAATCGGAAACTGCCAGTACTTGCCATCCGTCCAAACAAGCACTTGATACTTCACTTCATGCCACTTAGTGAAACGACTCAGATAGTCGACTACCTTGGTGGAGTTGGTTCGAAAATAGTGGGGCCCGTACTTGTGAATCAGAATTCCTGCCTTATCCACTTCATCGTAGGCGTTTCCCGCAATGTGCTCTCGCCGGTCCACCACCAAACAGGTCTTGCCCGATCCCTCCGCCAATCGTTCCGCCAAAATACTTCCGGCAAAGCCCGCCCCGACAATCAGGTAATCATACTTCTCAGACACAGAAAGAGCTCCTACTTAGGGGACAAACCCAATCTCTCACCCGCATAACCTTTCGCCTGGACCGCATGACACCAATCGGGATTTTCCAAATACCAGCGCACTGTCTTTTCCAGTCCAGCAACGAAAGAAGTTTTTGCCGCCCAGCCCACATCATTCTTAAAACGAGTCGCATCCGAAGCATAACGTCGGTCATGGCCTGGACGATCGGCTACGGTTTCCATCAATTCGCGATAGGGTTTTCCCGTGGCTCGTGGGCGGAGTCTATCCAATAGATCACAAATGGCTGTAAGCACCGTCCGATTGTCTTTTTCCGCATCTGCTCCTACTTGATAAGGCGCGCCAACCACACCCCGGTGACGAGCCGCTTCAACCGCCAGCGCTGTGTCTTCCACGTACAACCAGTCGCGAACCTGTTTCCCATCCCCATAAACAGGGATTTTTTCTCCTGCGAGAGCCCGCAAAATCGCCAACGGAATCAACTTCTCCGGAAACTGGTACGGCCCGAAATTATTCGAAGGGCGCAGTACAACCGTCGGAACCCCATAGGTTCGAAAATAGGCACGGCACAGGTGATCCGCTGCCGCCTTCGAAGCGGCATAAGGACTATTCGGAGCAAAAGTGGATGTTTCGCGAAACGGTGGATCCAGCGGTTCCAAAGAACCATGCACCTCATCGGTCGAAAGATGGACAAAGCGAAAAGATCCTTTGGCAGGAGCCTGCAAACCCCCCAGATACCGACGGGTTGCCTCCAATAAAGTAAAAGTACCTGTAACATTAGTGTGAAGAAATGGCGCAGGCTCATCAATCGAGCGATCCACGTGCGATTCAGCCGCGAAGTTAATCACCGCAACAGGGCGGTGTTTTTCGAACAGGGAGCCCACCAAGTCTGTGTCCGCAATATCTCCCACCATCACCTGACAACGACCCCCCTTCTCCTCTTTCTCCAGATTTGGGCGGTGCCCCGCATAGGTCAGCTTATCTAAAACAACAACCTTAACCTTGGGCGAAACCGACAGCAGATGCCTCACATAATTCGATCCGATAAAACCACAGCCCCCAGTTACCAAGATCAGATCGTGCTCATTACCCATCCATCTTTCATACCTCCCTAGGCCACCGCAGACCAGCACTCCCACCTTGGGGTCTGACCCCACCTTTGACCCTACCTCTGACCCCAGAAGTTGAACTCGCACCCGTCGAGCCACTTTGCAAAAATCAAAAGCTTATGGCTTTTGAAAAAGATACCATTACTGCCTGCGCCACACCTCCCGGAGTCTCGGCTTTGGCCCTGATTCGCGTATCTGGCCCAAAAACCAGTGCCATCGCCAAGCAGCTTGCGGGCAAAGCGATACCCGCGCGTTCTCCTCAGCCCACCCATATCCGATTCCAAGAAAAAGAACTCGATGAGGTTGTCCTCACTTTTTGGCCTAATCCGAACTCCTACACCGGAGAAGACCTCCTCGAAATCTCCTGCCACGGAAATCCCCTTATCGTCGAGACCATCCTCCAATCCATCCTTACCCTAGGCGCCCGCACCGCTCGTCCTGGCGAATTCACGGAGCGAGCTTTTCTGAACGGACGAATCGACCTGACCCGTGCCGAAGCCGTTCTCGATGTCCTTCACGCACGCTCCGAACGCGCCCTCCAAGCAGCCCATCGAGCACTCGCGGGTAAATTGGGCGAAAAGCTTCTCGCCGAGCGAGAGAGAATCCTCCAACTCCTTGCTCGGATCGAAGCGTGGATCGATTTTCCCGATGAAGATATTCAGCCCGAAGTCGGCCAAGGATTCCGTTCTGAAGTCAGCGCTCTTTTAACCTCCATCGCATCCCTCCTGGCCACCGCTCCCTTAGGCCACCGTCTCCGCGCTGGCTACCGCCTCGTCCTCGCGGGTCCTCCCAACGTCGGAAAATCCAGCCTACTCAATGCACTTCTTGGAACAGATCGCGCTATCGTCAGCCCTACCCCAGGCACCACACGCGATACGGTGGAGGAGTCGATCGTGCTCGCAGGATTTCCCATCCGCCTCATCGACACCGCTGGACTACGCTCCTCAGTCGACCCCGTAGAAATCGAAGGGATCAATCGCACCCGCCAAGCCGCCGACTCCGCCGATCTCGTCCTCGCACTCATCGATAAAACCTCAGCCCAAGATCCATGCCAGACCGAATGGCCTCGCCTCGGCTCGAAAATCCTCCACGTACTCACGAAATCTGATCTCACTCCTGCTTTTTTGGGTGAAGGCCTTTCCATTTCCACTAAGACAGGAGCGGGACTCGACTCCTTGCGCAAAACTATCGCCACCCGCCTCGCAGGGGATTTTCTTGCTCCAGGTTCAGATGAAATCGCCATAAACTCCCGCCACGAAGAAGCTCTTCGCCATACCGCAGAAGCTCTTGCCACCGCTTCGGCTTCTCTCCTTGCTCGCGCCGCACCGGAACTGGTCGCCTCCGATCTTCGCCTCGCCTTGCAATCCCTCGAATCAGTTCTCGGTGTGGGCACATCCGAAGATGTCCTCGATCGATTATTTGCCCAGTTTTGCATAGGAAAATGAGCCTCTACTCTCTCATCGCCCGCCCCCTGCTCTTCCGCCTTCCTCCTGAGGTAGCTCACCAGTTCACCCTTGCGGCGATGCGCCTTCCTGGATTGGCAAAGGCTATCACCATGGGACGCTCCGCCCCCCAAGAGCCCACCGAACAGATGGGACTAAAGTTTCGCAATCGCTTGGGTATAGCCGCCGGCGTCGACAAAAATGGTGACGCCCCGCTTGCTTGGCGAGATCTCGGTTTTGGATTTGCCGAACTAGGCACCGTCACCCTCCACCCTCAACCGGGGAATCCCCAGCCTCGTGTTTTTCGTTATCCCCATCAGCATGCTCTCATCAACCGACTCGGCTTTCCCAATATCGGCGCCGAGGCCATGGCCACCCGACTCCGCCAACTCCGCACCAAGCATGCTCTTCACGATTTCCCTATCGGCATCAATATCGGAAAATCCAAGATCACCCCGCTCGACCAAGCGCCGCTCGACTACTTGGGCTCCCTAAAACTTCTTCATAACCTAGGAGACTTCTTTGTCATCAATATCAGTTCACCCAACACCCCCGGACTACGCGATCTAGCCAAACCCGACGATCTGCGTCGCCTTCTCTCCACCCTCCAGGATTTTAATCGTTCCTGCCCTCAGCTTAAACCACTCCTTTTAAAAATATCACCAGACGTCGAGCCTTCCTCTCTTCCCGAACTGGTCGCGATCACCCGTGAGTTTCAGCTTTCGGGAATCGTAGCTACGAATTCCACCGTCCATCGCGAACCCGAGGAACCAAAGGAAATTGGCGGGCTGAGTGGTCGCCCGCTAACCGCTCGTGCAATGGCACTCACCCGCACCCTTCGCCCGCTCCTCGGACCAGAACAGACACTTATCGGAGTTGGCGGAGTCATGAACGCGGCAAACTACCAGTCTCGCCGCTTCGCAGGAGCCGATCTTATCCAAGTCTACACGGGAATGGTCTACCTCGGCCCCTACACTGCTTGGGAAATTCTTCGCAAATCCCCAGTGGGGTCGTAGGTCACTCTCAAAAAACCGCCCCGCAAGTTACTCCACTGCAACATCTTCCATGGGGTCGTAGGTCTTATAAGATGTTACACACCAATGTGTTGCAAGGCGTGTTTTCAATATTGGGGTCGTAGGTCAAAAATCTTCCATTAAGAAGAAATCTCACGTTCAAGCAACCAAAGTAAGTCTGAAAGGCGATTTAAATACCGAGGAATGATCGTCCTCACGTTCCCCTCCTTCTTTTCCAACTGCCAAACCCCACGTTCTGCCCTTCGACAGACCGCCCGCGCTAAATCTAGTGCCGCCCCAGCCAGATTGCCTCCGGGAGTCGACCATCCCGTCGGTTGCGGCGCCGCCTTTTCCAACCGCACAATCTCCTCATCCAACAATCCCAAATCCTCTTCCTTCAACCGCGCATACCCATCCGCCTCGTACCGCGCAAGATCCTCCGTCGCCACCGCCAACTCCCCCATCAACCCCACCAGTGCCTTTTGTATCTTTTCCAACAGCGCCTTTTGCGCCTTCTCCGCGTGCGCCCGAGCCATCCCCAAACACGCATTCAACTCATCCACCTCCCCATACGCCCCCACTCGAGGGCTGTCCTTTGGCACTCTTTTCCCATACATTAGCGAGGTGGTTCCTCCATCCCCAGTGCGCGTAGCAATCGACATTCCCGAGAATTGCCTACTCTACGCCCACTTCCAAGCCCTACCATGAACCGCCATCGCCTCGTCTCCCTCGCCGTCCTCGCCTCCGCTGTACTCCTCCTCGCCCGCCAATCAGGTTTTCTTCACCTCGACTTCTATCTTTTTGGATTCGATATTCGCACCCCTATGGTCCTCCTCTCCTTTCTCCTCGCAGGCTTTCTCGCAGGCGCACTCCTAAAATCCTCCTAGCCGTGGCCCGTATCGCTCGTCTCCTCGTCGGCAACACCGATCATGTCCCCGATCTTACCTACGCCACCGGTCTCTTCGTCCCCGACGACTTCGCCTGGTTCCAAACCGCACAGGGCAAAACCCACCTCGTCCTCGGCCCACTCGAAATCGACCGCGCCCGCCGCACCGCCAGCGTCGACCAGTGCCTCGATCTTTCCCAAGAAGAAAAACGCCTAGGCCCAAAAAAGTACTCCTACCCCAAACTCCTCGCCTCTGTCCTCCGTCGCCACGGCATCCGCTCCGCCGAAATCCCCTCCTCTTTCCCTATCGGACTCGCCCAGCAACTCCACCAAGCTGGCCTCCGACTCCGCCCGATCCCCGGGCCCTTTTTCCCTGCCCGCTTAAAAAAATCCCCCACTGAAATCCGTCACATCACCCAAGCCATCCGCTCTGCCGAAGCAGGCCTCGCGCGCGCACTCGAAATCCTACGTGCCACGAAGATCCGCAAAGATAAAATCCTATCTTGGGCAGGATCCACCCTCACCTCGGAACGCCTGCGCACCGAAATGGAAATCGCCTGCCTCCGCCACGGCGCCCTCGCTCGCGACACCATCGTCTCAGGCGGCCAGCAAGCTTGCGACCCCCACGAACGCGGCCACGGCCCCCTTCGCGCTCACCAAGCCATCATCCTCGACATCTTTCCCCGTAACCCACAAACGGGTTACTTCGGCGATATCACCCGAACCATGGTCAAAGGCCAAGCCCCCGAAAAACTTCGCCACCTCCGCAATACCGTCATTCAAGGCCAACAACGTGTCCTCCGCCAAACTCGTAGTGGCGCCAACGGCGAAAAAATCCAAAACCAACTTCGCGACTGGTTCCATGGCAAAGGTTACCCTACCGAAATCAAAAAGGGCCGATGGAACGGCTTCTTTCATGGAGTCGGACACGGACTTGGACTTGAAATTCACGAATCTCCACGTTTCGCTATACCCTCTCTCCCCCACGGCACGATTTTAACCGTTGAACCAGGCCTCTACGTCAACGGAATCGGTGGCGTCAGAATCGAAGATGTTGTCGTAGTCGGCCGCAAAGCCCCCCGCCTCCTCAGTAAATTCCCCGACCCATGGGAAGTACGATGAAGCACATCCTTTTTACCCTTCTGCTCCTTGGATCGGTTGCTCTCTCCGCCCCACCAGTACCACCCGTTAAACCTCCCACGCTCGAAGTGGTCAACACCGAGCTACTCGCCCAATCCGCACTGCTACTCGATCCACTCACCGGCGAAGTTCTCTACGCCAAAGACATCGACGATACCTACCCTCCAGCCAGCACAGTCAAACTCATGACCGCCCTTTTGGCTTACCAAAAGACAGGAGGCAAAGGCACCGTCACCGTCGCCGCCGAAGACACTCGCGTCGAACCCAGCACCGTCCCCCTGCGTACAGGTGAAACCGTCCCTGTCAGTGAACTTCTCCACTCTGTTATCATCGGATCGGATAACGACAGCGCCATGGCCCTTGCCCGATCCACCTCAGGCTCGGTCGGTCAGTTTGTCGCCGATATGAATGCCGAGGCAGTTAAACTAGGAATGAGCAACACCCGCTTTTACAATCCGCACGGCTTGCCAGGTTCAGGTCAACGCACCACCACACGGGATCTCATGGTCCTCTTTAATATGTTTCTCTCGAAAACCGAGCTCCGTCGAATGGCCCAAACTCAGATCTACAACCTCAAAACCGCCATCGGCATTCAGCACATGCGTAACCATAACAAACTTCTCGGTGTCTACCCTGGGATGGGACCTGCCAAAACAGGTTGGACCTATGAAGCCCGCCATACCTTCGCCGCTTCTGCCACCCAAGGGGGACGCGAACTTCGGCTCACTCTTCTCAAAAGCGCCAACAAGTGGAAAGATACCCGCCTCCTCTTTGATTACGGCTTTGCCAATTTGGCTCCTGCCCCCGCCCCCACCCTCGCCTCCTCCCTCCCTCCAGCCCCTAAAGAAGAGCTTGCCCCCCAGGAAATCGCCACAAAACCGGTCGAACTTATCGTTCCCCCAGAGCCAATTCTTTATCCCATCCGCCGCGGCGACTCCCTCACTACCATCGCCCGCCGGTTTAAGGTCGGCGTAGAAGATATCATTTTATTTAATCCGATGGACGACCCCGACCTCCTCATCCCAGGCCAGATCCTCCGCATCCCCAGAAAATCGAAGCCTTCCTCAACCCCTTAACTCTTTAACCCCTTTCCTCCTCGACTCCTCCAAAGCCACACTCCTGCCCCGACTATCCCCAATCCCACCGAAAACAGCTGGCCACGACTAAGTCCCCAGACCAACGGATCTCCCGCATCAGGCTCTCTTAAAAACTCTATCCCGAAGCGGATCAGGGCATAGACGACAAAGAACGCTGCCAGAACCTGCCCTGACGGCTTTGGATTCCGCGACCGCCACCAAAACATTAACCACCCCAGCAGGAGACCTTCTCCCCCAGCTTCATAAAGCTGAGAGGGATGGCGCGCCACCGCTCCTGCATCGGGAAAGATAACCGCCCAAGAGACATCGCTTGCCCTGCCCCACAGCTCCCCGTTGATGAAGTTCGCAATTCGCCCAAGGAAAATCCCCACTGGGGCAAAGACCGCGGCATTATCCGCCACCGCCCACCCATCCACCCTATTTTTTCGTGCCCACAAAAGAAATCCAAGGAGGGCACCAACGATTCCGCCATGACTCGCCATTCCTCGAATTCCCCCATTCCAGAAAGCGATGATACTGATCGGATCTCTTACCGTTTCAGCCCAATCATAAAGGAGACAGTAACCCAACCGTCCACCGATCAAGACGCCTACCACCGTATAAAAAAGTAGTTCAGAGATCTGCTGCTCATTCAGCTGAGACCAGCCTAATTTGCGAAACCAACGAAGCCCGTAGAACCAAGCGAGGAACCCCAGCACATAAGCCATTCCGTAGTACCGAATTCCCCAACCATTCCCAAACTGAATCAGGAAGGGACTCAAATCGTGCGTGTAGAACCCAAACATACTTCGAAGGTAGAGCGTCCCTACCAACCCCGCCTAGCCCAAACCCTCCGCACCCCACAACCGCCTTCGCACCTTCTCACATTCACACCTTCTCACCTCCCCACCGTCTCCTCCCCAAAAGCACAAAGGGCGATCCCTTGCAGGATCGCCCTTGGCTCAGACCTTGTTGGTCGGAAACTTATTTAACGTCGTCGAAATCGCCGAGATCACGTTCGAAGGTGAAACGGGCTGGGGTCTTAACCAAAGTATCCCAGGATTCGTCCACACATTCGGCCATGGCCGTAAAGGGCGAGCTCACCACAAAGGCGGTGAAGCCGACTGCACAACCAGCCAAGCTGATCGGACGCACGATCAGAAGATCGGGAATCGCGATAAACGCCTGCTCGACTGAGCAATCATCGCTTTTGCTGTTTCCCTTGGTGCCGGAATCAGCCATGGCCAAGGGAGAGGCCAAAGCAATTGCTGTTAGGACGGCGATACGAATGGTGTTATTCATCCTTTTTATATAAATACTCCACCCTTTTTTGTCAACACTCCTCATTTGAATGACCACTTCTTTAGGATGCACATGAAAATGAACCTTCACTTTGGCAAAAGAGGCACAAAAAACGGGCATGCCCTTGTAATCTGAGACCCACCCCTGTTCAGCTGTTTCCGGAATCCCGTAGACAACTGCCTGTATTTTGTTCTGCTCTACACCAGCTCAGGGAGCCAATGTGGGGACCCTGATGCTTCAGTTACCGAAAGAAACGCACTGGCGATCGTTGGTATGGCTCCTTTTTGCTATTCTGACAACTTATGTTGGCTTCGCCTACAGTTGGGCGGCAGCACTTCTTTGCCTTTGGGTGTCATTTGTTATTTCTTTTACAACAGTTTTTTTTCCCAGATGCCAGTGGCTTTGCCCAGTCCATTGCAGAACTCATCAAAAAACAATTCTCATCACGATTGATGATGGCCCAGACCCTGCAACCACCCCGGTTCTTTTAGATCTTCTAGATCAGTATAAAACGAAAGCCATTTTCTTCATGATCGGAGAAAAGGTGCTCGCTCACCCTGAGCTTGCTCGGGAAGTTATTCGCCGTGGACATGAAATAGGTAATCACACCCAAACCCATCCAAGATCGACTTTCTGGGTCGCAGGACCGATCCGAACACACCGAGAAATTTTAAATTGCCAGTCCGCAGTTGAAATGGTCACGAAGACGAAACCCCGTTGGTTTCGCGCTCCTGTGGGTCACCGAAACTTTTTTACCTACTCAGTTGCGCAGAGTCTCGGTCTCCAGATTATGGCTTGGAGCCAGCGTGGCTATGATACCGTACATAAAGACACCCAGCAGGTACTAGGCCGCATCCTGCCAAATTTATCCTTTGGCGATATCGTTCTAATCCATGATTCTACCCCAATTGCCGCCGAGGTGCTTGCAGGGTTACTTTCGCATATGAAAGTCCTAGCAAAGACAGTAAATAAATAAACAGTTACAAAAGACCGAGACTTCGAGATATCCCTACCAGTCCCACAAGTATCCAGAATCCGTTTAGAACGGTATACGCCGTATCTTTCCTAAGGAGAGCACACCAAGTTAGGAGAATTGCATCCAGTGTATTGACAAGCCATATCCAGAAAAATGGGCTAGCGGGACCAAGCCACCCAACCAAAGAAAAACTCCCAATCCTCATTAACACTCCGGTCATCTCGCAAACTTTCATCTGTCGGACAATCCAGCGGTTCACTTAGGCCTCCTAGTGAAATCTTCCTGCAGTGTCATTCACGGGTGAAAATGTTCGGCCATGCTCGTCTGGCTTGGTTCGAGATCGGCTTTGTGCAGAACATCGCGGACCTTCTTATCATCCACAATGAATCGTTTCCGTTTATAAAGAAGGTAGTTATCCCTCTCCTTTGCAGGAGTAAGATTGATTGTTACAAGGTTAGCACCTGCTTCTAATGCCTCCCCGTAAGCATCGTTACCAAGCAGACTTAAGGCACTAACCGCAGGAATGATTCGCTGTGGATTAGCTAATCGAAGAAGAGCCAACGCATGGATAACTGAAGAAGCTTCAGGAGAGCTTTTCCCTGCAAAGGGGGTCTCATCTCCAGAAATGAATGGACTGACACTTACGCCAGACAGCGGAAGTTGGGTTAAAAGCCTAAGAGTTTCAACTGCCATTTTAGATGTCTGCCGCGGCAGGCCTAAAATCATTCCAGAACTAACTTTCCACCCCGAAGACACTAAAGAATAAATCGCGCCCATCCTTTCCTTGTAGGTACCAGGCGCGCTCATATCTGCATAGTGGTCTTCGTCCCCTGTTTCAAGTTTTAGGATATAGTAAAATGCCCCTGCCGATCGGAGGGAGTTCAGAACCGATGAGTCCAGAGTGCCAAGGCAAAGACTTATCCCAAGTGTTGTATGAGTCCTGAGATACTGCACTACCGGAAGAACAACTTCTTCAATTACCCTAGGATCCTCTCCTGTTTGAAGGTTTAAATCGGTGATCGAAGGAGGAAGACCACATTCAATCATCTGAACGATTCGATCACGCTGAAGACGGAATCGGGAGAGGGTCCGATTATCCCTCCGCATTCCACAGTAGCTACAGTTTTCGCGACAATAATTGGAAAGTTCAATTACTCCGCGAACAAAGACCCGCTTGCCAAAATGAAGATTTCGTGCCTCTGCACCACATTTCCTGAGGTAAATTGATTTATCATCTTTGGCACCGAGGTAGTCCTCCCATTCGTGATATTCTGGCAAACAAGCAGACGCTGAGGTCGTCACAGGGTTTTATCACCATACTTCTTGGCATGCCACTGGGGGTACCAAGAAGTGATTTGAAAGGCCCCAACCAAGATCAGGGTTGGAAATAACCATTGGAGAGCTTTGGAGAATTCCCCAAAACGAGAGGACATAGCCAGAGACAGGATGATTGCTAAAAAGACAAAACCCCAAAATCCAGTTAAGATTCTATTCACCAGCATGAAACTAGGAAGCACCCACATTTCCTGTGGTGATTCCTCCTTAGCATAAGCCACCGTGAAAGGTCGGTTCAACGCAAGGGAACCAAATGCCATTGCCGAAAGAAAAGATGGAATAATAAACATTCGAACTGGCACCACTGCTGCCTGCCCGCAAATTATCATGGCAAGCGCCATCGCACCGAATCCAAGGCAGACAGTTGTATCGGGAAGCTTACTCCTTCTCCAAACTGGTATCCAAAGCAGGACTAACCCAAAGAATCCTGCAAGAGCTCCAGTCAAGTTGTACCCAAGTAGAAAAGCGATGGTTCCAACAAAACACGGAGCAACCGTCCGCAAAATATCCAGTCTCGGATTCGAAATCATTGAGGCTTGAGTGCAGAGTATTCCGTGAAAACAGAAAGAAGGACCTTTTGTTTTACATCAGTGAAGCCGGCAATTCGCAACGCATGCAATACTGTATCCGCTGGTACCATCGAATCCATGGTGTCCCAGTAATACTGCATTAAATATTCTGCCGCACGGCTTCCAGTAAAGATTCTAGTCATAAAGGGCAGAATAAATTTAAAATATAGGCGAAATATAATTTGGCCAAAAGTGTTTTTTGGTTTCGTGACGTCAAGGATACAAGCAATTCCTCCAGGCTTGAGGACTCTGAAATATTCACGAAAAGAGCCCTGTAAATCATTCACATGCCGAAGAGCAAAACCCATCGTGAGAAAATCATAAACAGCCGAAGGAAGAGGAATATCATCTGCACTTGCCTGAATATGAACACAATCCAGTTGCTTCTTTGATTCCTCGAGCATTCCCCCGCTAGGCTCAACGCAGGTAACCAAAGACGGGGAGCCTACGATTTGAAGTGCTGCTCGCGCCGTAGGTCCAGTACCTGAAGCCACATCAATTACTTTCATTCCGGGCTTTAATCCGTGACGAACAAGGGCTTCCTTTCGGTACCACTCCCCAGAACCAAAGAAACCCCATTTTGCAATCCCCTCATAAAAAGGAGCTGCAGCGTCGAAAGCATTCCTCAGGAACTTTTGTTTTTCATCAAAGGAGTTGTAATGGGGCTTTAAAATTGGATGTGGAGTCGTGTTCATTCTAGTCCTTTCGTGGGTTGTTTAATTTGCAAGCTTAACGTACTTATTCTTGAAATGTAGCTTTTTTTAAAGAAAGGTTACAGAAGTAACACATGCTGTTGAGCCTGGAATTAAAAGGTGAAAAGGCGATCCTTCCATCCGTGCATTATAGGCCTGCAAGAAACCCCATGCGGTAGATGCGGTAAAGGCAGATCCCCAATCAGGTCCCAAACGAAAAAGACCTTGGGTGGTAGGATATTTTTCACAAAGATCTGCAGGATGAATATTGGATGGCAAGAAGGTTTCGATCCCAGCCTCCTGCCCCCCAATAACTTTTTCCCAAGCCATTCTCTGTTCTTCAGCAGAACGAAAGCTGACAGAATAATCAGGTATCCGTACCCGCCCAGTCGTGGACTCGCTCGATTGACGAACTAAGACCGCTGCAGCACCTTCCGATGCCACCATTCCCCGACGAAACCAGCCGGCACAGCCGAAGGCATCTAAAGCAATCGGGTCTAATTCCTCCCCAGCTAGAACAAGCACTGCCTCAGCCGTATGGCAGGCCAACCAGACCTGGGCAACTCGCAGCGCGTCCACCCATGCCGTTTCGTCTCCAACCACTGTAGTACAGGCCCCTTTGATGTTTAAAAGTGCCGCGATGTGACTTGTGGGAGAATTATAAACTGTTTCGGGAAATAAGGCGGGACTGGCAAAATGTCTTCCCCGAGAAAGAATCCCTTGATAAAATTTACGACTAAAATTTATGCTTCCTGTTCCCAGAGCACAAACTAAGCCCACCCGCTCCAAAGGAATATCCCCAAGCGAGCTCATGGCTTGGTTGGCCGCTTCTGCCAAATAGAAAGCCAAAGGACTAGCTCTTCGTAACCTCGCCTCCGATCTCCATCGGGCAAGCTTATCCCAATTTAGATCAATCCTTCGAACCGGGAAGGACTGCTGAGGAGTAGCGAGAGTTTTTTCCAATTCGGGCTCCTTTGGAAAACAGTTGGCTAAGCAATCCACCCCCAAGCCGCCTGGAAAGACAACCCCCCTTCCGATTATTTCCAAGTGGGGAGGAACTGTTCTCATGCACAAAGGATTAATGCGGCATTGCCGCCTCCAAAACCCAGATTCGTACTCATCACAGGAAGACCAATTGCGATGGTTTCCCTCGCTTGGACCAGGGAGCTCGCCATCTCTGGTAACGCATGGGTGACTCCCAACTGAGGCGGAAGATTTCCTGTCTTGGACGCACAAAGCGCGAAGACCGCTTCTAGGGCACCCGCGGCTCCCAAAGTATGACCAATCGCTGCTTTAGTGGAACTCACCCGTAAGCCGGGCAAGTGACTTCCAAATAGTCGGCCATAAGCACCCGCCTCCACGCCATCATTCGTTGGGGTTGCCGTGCCGTGGGCATTAATATATGCGATAGATTCTAAGGATAACGAGGCAGTTTGTAGTCCTGCACACATCGCCTGGATTAACGCCAGCCCATCTGGAGCGGGTTGTGTCAAATGATGCAGATCCGTCGCATGCCCATAACCAAGGATTCGTCCAAGAACGGGAGCCTTCCGGCGCCTAGCGTGGGAATCGCTTTCCAAAACCATGAAAGCAGCACCCTCCCCAAGCATCAAACCATTACGCTCACAGTCGAATGGACGACACTCATCAGGACTCAGCGCTTGGAGACAATCAAATCCAACAAAGATCAGTTCCGTCAAAGCCTCATACCCTCCAACCAAAACTATCTCAGCCAGACCCGAGCGTATTAAATCATATCCATGGCCAATTGAGTTCGCACTGCTAGCACAGGCGTTGGCCATAATGGTAAATGTGCCCGCCAGACCCAGTCCACGCTGCAAATCCAAAACCTGCTGCTGAGGTTGATATCGTGAGACATGAGATAATTTAATGCTCCTACGCGCTTTTTCCACTTCGCGAACGAAAGCCTCCCCCCACTCCATGGCTCCTCCATTCGTGCTAACACTGATATGAATATCCCGCCTAGAGGATCCATAGACTTGCGCTTGTTCTAGCGCCTCCTCAGCCGCTCGAAGGGCAAGACGAGAAGCGCGGCTAAGACGACGCTCTGCTTTGGTGATTTCAGGGAGAGCAACCTGTGCCCCGAAACGGCATCGGCATCCGGCGGTTTCAAAAAGGCTAATCTCATGCCTAACTCGTCGTCCTTCCACGAGTGCCTTCCAAATCGGGGCGAGTTGAAGCCCTAACGGGCACACGGCGCCCATTCCAGTCACAACCACGGGTATCATTGGAACCTACTTTGGGCAGGAAAACGCAACAGCTGAATCATGGGCAAATATGCCCTCGCATGGTCCCAAATCTCCAAAGCAAAAGCCTAGGAAAGCGGGGGATCATTTCCGCAAGAAGGGCGACGTGCCTACGAATTAAAAGCCAGTTGTCCTTCATGTAGCGAAAATGAGAGACGCCTCCCCTATCCTTGGGAAAATAAACTACAGGGACAGGAACGTTTACTGGATGGGCCCCTGCCCAGAGAAGGCGAACGGCCAATACCGTATCGAAATCGAAACCACGCCCTGACGTAATTGCCTCCATAATTCGTAAAGAGAGATGGACAGGGTAAACTCGAAAACCGAAAAGAGAATCTCGAATCCCACCTCCAAGAGTCTCAATCTCCGCAAATGTATTGCCAAAGAGTCGACCGTAAATACGCAGAAGTGGAGCCTCAGGGCCAAAGATAGGGACCCCCAAGATCAATGAGTGAGTGCGTTGTAACGCCAAATGAAAGAACGCAGGGATTTTCTCTACTGGATGTTGACCATCCGCATCCAAGACCAATCCGTACTCATATCCCTCTAGTTCAGCCAAACGCAATGCATCAAGAACGGCTGCTCCTTTTCCCCCATTACAAGCACGCACAATAACCCTCAGGCCCCTTCTCTCCATATGAAGATCAGCAAGGGATGACTCACTCCCGTCGGTACTGCCATCAAGAACCACCCAGACGAATGCCCACTGGTCACACGCTCGTACGACAGTTTCAATGAGCTTAGCCCCACTATTATAACTGGGTATAATGACCACACACCGTTTTGCTTTGACAGAAAGAGGTTCAGATTCAGATCGCTGCATTTTTGAATATTTCCTCTACGGAGCTTGCCAGTGACCGACTCGTGACTCCCTCCATGGGTTGGATTTCTCCCAGAATTCTAAACTGGTACCAAATGGGAAGTTTTGGACAGAGGGAGAAAAAAGGCTGGCCTTTCCTAAGAAAAGGACCGTTCATGGATGTAATATAGACGAGAACCATCGGCACACACGCTTGAATGGCCGTCGAGGAGAAGCCGCGTTTAAATTCCGAGATTATCGGTCCTTTCGTGCGGGTACCCTCAGGAAAGACCAGCAGATTCTCGCCACGCTTCAGTCTGGCAACACAGTTCTTAACAAGACGCAGATGACTGCGGTTATCCTCATAGCCCGCTTGCCGAGCAGGACCAGATATCCAGAACTTTTCCAAATTCCCCGCTTTTGTCAGGCAGAAAAGATTCTTAAATACGGACATGAAGAAAAAGGCGTCCAAATAAGTAGGGTGATTTGCCACAAACATAAGTCCGTGTCTTTCTTTGAGTTTATGGAGTTCATCAACATCAATTCGTAAGATATTCAGCTTCTTCATCAGCCTGACCCAGGAGTTAGCCAAGATATGAATGATCCAGCGAACCCGTTTTTCTTTTGTTCGCGACATTTCACGAGAAAGGCATATGCCCAAAGCAAAGAGCCAGGCGCAGAAGACGATGAAACCCCCAAAACCAAAGGCAATTCCCATGGCACACAAAGTCAGAGCGGTGCTCATCGCTTTCTAAAGACCCTTCCTTAACTTATTTCGCATGATTACTTGAAGGGGTTAACGGACCGCAGGTCACACTATCGGTAGTTGGTTTATAAATTGAGAAGCGTGTGTGCCTCTCATGAAAGGTTAGGAAAGGAGGTATTTCTGCCAGAAATCGGTATTCAATAGTTTTCGGTCCCAGTTCGCCGTTTGGCAGGACTTGAGATTCAAACGAGAACTCCACCTCCTTCACAGAGGCAAAGAACCAAGCCACATCAACAGACCGAGTAAGTCGTCCGGTATTTTTGACTAAGGAATAATCTGCCTGAGAAATCCAGAGGACCCCTTCCAACTGGTTGGCGACCTTTTCTTCGCGCGTTTTATATTTCTGTCTATCTTTAGGCGAG
This sequence comes from Verrucomicrobia subdivision 6 bacterium, assembly GCA_947466515.1. Taxonomy (GTDB): domain Bacteria; phylum Verrucomicrobiota; class Verrucomicrobiia; order Methylacidiphilales; family Verrucolacustridaceae; genus Verrucolacustris. Next base: position 25,814 of record CANIEM010000014.1, read on the forward strand.
AATTTTATCTGGTAACAAAGGGTGTTGTCCACGACTTCGTCAGCAGCTCGGATACATGTAAAATGATCCATCACTTGAAGAATTGAAAATGGCTCCTCTTTAGAAACTTCCAACTTTCCATTCGATAATCGATGAGCATCTTCCACCCCGTAGCGATTTAGGGACGTAGGCAGCGGACTCCACTTTGTCCATTCCGTGGAGGTAACCTTCCCATCCGTATCTAAGTCCTCCTTCTTTTCGTGGACTTCACAAACCAACTGCTCCCTATTCTTTGATAACTCCAAGTCGCGCTGAACCATTTTTCGTATAATACCGCTTGCCTCTTCCTCCGAATAAAGCGGGGATGCAAATACGATAATCCATAATATGAGTCGATCTAATCTCCATAATTCAAAACCTCGCAACTTTGCTCGACTTGAACTGGCAAAGGAGTAATCCATTAAAGAATTGTCACAGATCTTGCGAGTATGGAAATGTAATTTAAAGAGATTGCAACTTGTTTTAAAAAAAGTCTCCCCTAGCAATGAATATTAATCCTTACTTATGGAAATAGCTTCTTTAGAGAAAATGCGTAAATTATTGGTTGATAACTGCATGCTCACAGTATCTCCAGAGGAAATCCAGGATGATACCCTGCTTTTTGGACCTGGCAGTCTAGGGCTGGATTCCATTGACGCCCTCCAGCTTTCCCTGAGCATTGAATCTTCTTTCCAGACTCCGATTAAAGACCCAGAGCTCGCCCGCCAGATCCTGAGCACCCCAGGAAGCATCCGTAGTTGGATTAATAAACAAAAAGGATCTTCTTAGTGAGCACCGCGGCTTGGGATACCCTCGTGATCGGAGGTGGCCCCGCAGGGAGTGCCAGCGCCGCTTTCTTAGCCAAGGCCGGCCAAAAGGTTCTTATTTTAGAAAAACAGTCTTTTCCCCGTTTTCACATTGGAGAATCACTTCTGCCTTTTGGTAATGATGTTTTAAAGGATTTGGGGGTTTGGGATAAAATCCAGCATGCTGGCTTTATGCCAAAGCTTGGAGCCGAGTTTGTTATGGGAAATTCCGCGGGATCACACTCCTTCTGGTTTCGCAAAACCCTCCCACCCCCACATGCCCAGACTTTTCAGGTAGAACGATCGAAATTCGACCACATCCTTTTTGACCATGCCCGCGAAGCGGGTGCCCATGCCCCACCAGAAAGCTCCCTAGAAGATATCAGTTTTGATCATGACATGGTAAACTTCTCCTACCGACATAAAGATCAAACTCACCAAGCCAGCGCTCGTTGGTGTATCGATGCCAGTGGCAGGACCTCGGTCGTGGGCCGCACGCTGAATCTGACTAAATGCGACCTCGGTATGCCAAAGAAGATTGCAGTGTTTTCACATTTCAAAGGGGTTCATCGAAATGAAGGAGAGGCCATGGGCCACATAACAATTGTCAGGATCCCTCAGGGTTGGTTCTGGCTCATTCCCCTTGATGAAACTAAGACTTCCGTGGGCCTTGTGCAGATGCTCAAGAGCTTTAAATCAACTGGCCTGACGCCGCAAGAGTCCTTCACCCAAACAGTCAATCAAAACCACGAACTCGTCTTTCGCATGCAAAAAGCACAACGGCTTACCGACTTTCACACAGAAGCTGACTACACCTTTCGGCATAGGCAAGCCGCAGGGCCAAGGTGGCTCCTAGCGGGTGACTCAGCCGGCTTTATTGATCCGATTTTCTCATCTGGGGTCATGGTGGCACTCCGCTCGGCTCAGCTCGCCGCCCAGGCTGTTCTCAAGGCGGGCAAGAGCGGTGGCCCGATTCCTCAAGCTCAGAGAACTTTCTACACGAATGAATTCAAAATGATGACCAATGTTTTTAGAGATATGATCCGAATGTTTTACAACAACAAAGCCTTTGAAGTTTTCATGAACCCAAACCCGTGGCTTCAAATTCCAGGGGCCGTAACCCATATGGTCGCAGGAAACACCGTCTTTACCTGGTCCGTTTTCTGGAGAGTCCGCGTTTTCTTTACCCTTTGTCGTTTACAACGATACTTACGAGTAGCTCCTCGATTAAGCTTCAGCCACTCGTCTCCATCGCGCCAGCCAGCACTTTCATTTTGAGTTAGAGGAATGCCATGGCTTCCCACCGGAACGACATCACCTACTCCTCTCGCTGGTTCAGTTTTGGCAGATGGGTGGGTCGGTTCCTGCCGCGTTCTTTAGCCCGTTTCTGTGCCTCTGGCCTAGGGTACTTCTATGCCGCATGTAATCCGGCCAGAAGTCGTTCTCTTGAAACCCGAGTGCGCATTCTCGGATCAACTTCCCATCCTAAGGCAGGCAGGATTTTTGCCTCTTTCGCCCGGGTTCTTGCGGATTACTTTATTTTAGGATCTCGCCCTCTATCCGATGCGGTCTCTCTCGTTTCTGAGCGAACTGGCTACGAACACTTGGAAGCAGCCCATCAGGCAAAAAAGGGTTGCTTGCTCCTCACCATGCATCTCGGATTTTTTGAACTGGGCGGAGCTATTATGAAGGAGATGGGGTTCCCTATCGTCATCCTAACCGACCCTGAGCCCAGCACCGCTCTTACCATATGGAGAACTGAATATCGGAAGCGGTGGGACGCCGAAACCCATATCCTGGGCTCAGATGAGTTTCATTTTTTAGAGGTTACCAAGTTACTCAATCAAGGGAAGTTTGTCGCAGCTCTTTTTGATCGAGGCCATAATGTACGATCCTCTCGAGTACCCTACCCTGGTGGGATTCTCACCTGTGCAAGCTCTGTCTTACTTCTAGCCCTTTTAGCAAAGTGTCCAGTGATTCCCATAGCCGTAACCAGCAAAAAGGACAATACCTACACCCTCCATGCTTGCCCTCCCATTTGGGTAGAAAAGAAGTCTAGCCCACAAGAAACCCTCGATTATTTCTCAGAGAAGGTGGTCCAGTCGCTCTGGCCAATTCTAGAACAATACCCGGACCAGTGGTATCGTTTTGCCCCTACCCCCGAAGAACAACGAATATGAATGGGTCCCAAACACCACACGGAGATGGATTCTCGTTTATCGATTCCTTCGAGTTAGCGGCAAACAGACAGTCGTTGACTGCGCGCAAGCTGGTTCATGAAACTCTTCCTTTTTTCCGAGACCACTTTCCCGACAATCCCATCATGCCAGGTGCTCTTCTCATTGAAAGTGCAGCTCAAGCAGCGGGCGTTCTTTGGGCGAACAATAGCCCAGACCTTCCTGCGCCATTTCTTTTTCTCGCCCAGGTCTTAGCTTTTAAGATTATCCGGGCCGTGCGCCCAAATCAGTTAATTGAGATTACCGCTACCCTTGATCGCGTATTCGGGAGCCTAGCTCAATTTACCGTCACGGTAAGCGAAGGCGGAGCCCCTGTCGCTTCAGGAAAGATCGTCCTCTCCAGCAAAGAACTCTGATTCGAGGAGCATGCTCTCCAGCTTGCGGTGGTCGGTCTTTCCACGTGAAGTCAAAGGAATCACTTTCAGAAATAATATTCGGCGAGGAATTTTCCACAAAGGTAGTTGAGATAATAGTTTCTGCCGAATGCTCTCTTGGGTTCCCCTCCCCTCCACCCAAGCAACCAGATACTCTCTGCCTTTAAATTTCTGAATCGACACTACCGCATGACGAACTCCTTCGATTCGCTTAAGACAGTCCTCAACTTCTCTTGGGCATACCTTTTTGGAACCCACATGCGCAATACATCGGTCTCGACCAAGAAGTTGAAGCTCTCCCGATGAGTGGAGAGTCCCTAAGTCAGGCATTCGGAAACGACCCGACCGAGTGGCCACTGAATTACTTTGAACCCAGATTCTGTTCTTACGGTCGGTCATGACCTTTACCCCAGGGAGCGGACGACCAATGGCCCGACCCGTTAAGCCCGCATTTCCTGAGGAATCATAGCAGATTCCGCCCGTTTCAGAAGAGCCGTAAAAGTTATGTACCTTCACACCAAATCGCTTAAAGAACTTTTTGCAGGTTTCCTTTTCTAATACAGATCCTGCGGATACAACCAAACGTAAGGAGCTTTTCGGCCTAGGAGAAGTATCTTTTGAAACAAGGTTCATGACAGTTGGTACGCTTGGAAAGGATGTGATTTTGTATTTTTGAATCCATTCGAAGATTTGAGAAATAACAAATTGCTGCGCAGCCCAGATCGGGGTGCCCTGGAGAATAAGAGGAAGAATAAGATTCCCTAGTCCGTAGGAATGGCCGAAAGGAATTAATCCAAGTTGCCGATCCCTTTTTTTTAACCGCATTCCCTTTATAATATTTCTCCCATCCGCAAGAAGATGCGCAGCCGAACAAGCGACCAGTTTTGGCGCACCAGAGCTTCCTGATGTTGTTTTATAAACAGCGCTTCCTCCACACTTAGCGGAAGAATTGGTCAGGACTTCCAAATGGTCTGGGTGAAGGATCGCCTTCGCGCGGAAGAACTTAGCTGAGGATAGCAGGGCGTCTGTCCCGCACTCAGGATCGAGAAGAACTGCGCTACAACCCTTTTGTTGAATGGCGAGAAAACGCGCGAACCAACTCGCCTGATTGCGCCCGGCCAGAACAATTCGGGTGCCAACTCGGATCGATGAAAGTAGTGAGGCGTAATCGAGAGCTCTCTGGGTCAGATCATGCCCCGAAAAGGTTTTGTTCGTTTCGATCTCATGGAAAGCGATAGGAGCTTTACCACCCCCGTTCAGCCAAACCCTCCAGAGGGAGTCTATCATCACGAGGTCGGGGTCGCTAATCGCGAATCAGCTTGACCTTATTCGCCTCAAAAATGACTAGGAATGTATTGAAACGATTCTGCCAGTACCTCCATTGATTGTCGGTTAAACTCGGGGTCTTATGCTTCGGAGGATACCCCAACGCAACCACAACCGCCTCTTTACTCATCCCCACCTCTACCGCGCCATAGGCGATAGCCTTTCTTTCAGCATCCGTGAAAGCAGAAAGATCTAAAGGCCGTACTCCCAAGGTGCGTTCATAGATTCCAGCTACCGCCTCGCCTGAAAAAGGCTCAACATTAACTAGGATAAGCTCTTTTCCATTAGCACTCTTTAGAACAATCTCTTCATCGTCGATTTCGACTAGCGTGAACAGAGTATTAACAGGAATAAGAATTCCTTTACGATAATTGGTCGTCCGATGGACTCCGTCCTCTTCAAATAAACTGAACTGGGTAAACAGTTTTGCTCCCTTTTGAGCCGAGGCAGGAATCGGTCCTTTAGTTGTAGGTTTATAAATATTTCTCGCACTGTAAGCAGTAGAAACATCGTCTCCTGCAAACCCATAACCCACCAGGGAAGGTGAAAGGTAAAGGAGAAATAATAAAACAGACAAACCAATATGTTTCTTCATAGGTGCTTTAAGAGCTCTTCTCTAAGATCCTTAAACATTTTCCGGTAAGCCTCAATCGACGATTGACGGATAGCTGATTTCATCGAAAAAGCCCCACCCCAAAACATCTTGCCACCCTGGGTAGAACCAGATTCCGAGAAGGTTCGATCCAATAGGATATGCTTCCCTTCGTCGAACCTCGAAAGCACTGCTCTCATTGTAATTGTCGCATGAAAGTCAGCAAACTCATACTTCACCAGACTTAGCTCGACAATAGCGACCTGCTTGCCTGTCTCCTTGGACGGATACGAAGAAGAGAATTCATAATGATCAAACATTTGCGGGAATTCTATATCAGATACCTGCTTAAGCATTTCACCAGGTTGAACCTCCCATTCATTGACCACTCCAGCCATCGCTGAATTAATAACTTCTTTTTCTAATAGGGTTTTTTTTTCGATAACCACAACAACTCGATGAGGGTGCTTGCTTCCTCCAATCTCATAATTCGCATCTTGAAAAGCCACCTGATGGGCACAGCCAGATAAGATCAACCCGATCCCTAAAACACCGAATCCATTTTTCATAGAATTATTTCAGAACCTTTTCTTGCATTTAGTAATTCTGGAGTTTTCAACCACTACTTCTTGTACTGTAACACAGATCTTTACTTAGGCACTCCCTTATATTTTATGATATCTACCCTTTCCTAAACGGGTATCGCATTTCAGTTTCGAATAATCCTATCAACTGCGGGTGGAGTTCAGGTATTTCTGGGTATTATTCATAGTTGTAGCTTTTGTCTCATAGTATTTTTCTTGGGGATGGCGAATCACCTTCTTTACCTCTCATATCTGGCACAGGGTGCGGAGGGCCAAGGGTATGTTCTATTTGGGGACGATAATCAGGCCTGAGTCCTGCTCACCATAGCTCACGCAGTTCCTGCCTATGGCAAGATGATACGCCGCAAGGGCACAAAGCGCGGCATCCAGGAGATCCATGTTGGTTAATTCGCTCAGATCAATCCCTGCTTTGCTGAGCAGAGCTGACCGCTGCTTCCGCTTTTTGGACGCATCGGCGTTTCCCCCCCGGAAATGCCAAGCAATCGCATGCGGAAAAGTCTCAAAGCTGCACTTCCCTTTGACGAAGGGTAATTTACGGCAAAGCGGAAATTCATCCTCAAGCGCTTTAAATAAGGCCTCACCCCTCAGCATCCAGCCAAAGTAGTCGGTAGGATGCTCGACCGCCTGCTTCCGAGTTGGAGTCGAGAAACAGGAGATGCCCTTTCGCATTAACTCCCGCTCAGCAGGTCGGGCATGCCCAGCCCCACGCCAGCGACACGGCGCATCCACCGCAACCACACGCGCCCGCACCGTCTCACGACACCAGTCAGATAGCTTCCCTACATCTTGGGTCGTACAGTGACTCAAATAAGTTCCATCGGATAAGGCAACCGCATGAAACCCTTTCCGTGCCCCGCCCACGTCGATCCCCACCACATTCACTGCGCTATCCCTGGAAATGGGAAAAGTCTTATGAGGTCATAGGTCATCTAAGTCGAGCCTCGGCTTCGTTCATGGCTTCGGGCGTTTGGATTTCTGTGATTTGGGCAATTTCTGCAACTGCTTCACTGCCGCTTCAAAATCGCCGTCCACCGGACGGGGCGAGCCAGCGGTCAGCGCCTTGAACCTGTCGTATTCCACTTCGGCTTTGGCCTGCGCCATTTCGTGCGAAATCCGTCCGGCGTGGGTGAGAATGTCGCGCTCGTTCAGCGTTAGGAACGCGTCCAGCTTCTTTATCCAGTCCGCCATGTGCATCGCCACGCGCCGCATGGCCTGGCCCTCAGCGAAGATGAGGTACTGCTCCACGAGATTGTTCAGCGCCGCGAGTTCCGGTTCGGTGAGATAATTCTTCGCGATGACGATATCTGGTTTCCGGATCACCGCGCCGCGCCAATTCGTCAGGCCGAGGTTCGGCTTGGCGGCATCCGCTCGACCGTGAACGATCTCCGCCGCGGTCTGACCGGTGATGGCCCAATGCACCTTGTTCTGCACCGTCTTGAAAAAGAGCAGGCTGACTTCCTGCGTCGGGTCGTAATCAATGCTCGTCGCGTAAATATCCGTGATCTTCTGGTAGAACCGCCGCTCCGAAGTGCGGATGTCCTGAATTCGGCGCATCAACTCCTCGAAATAATCGAAGGACTGGTCGGGGTTTTTCAGGCGCTCGTCGTCTAGCACGAAACCCTTGACGATATATTCCCGTAACCGCTGCGTGGCCCAGATGCGGAATTGTGTGCCCCGCAGTGACTTCACCCGGTAGCCCACCGAGATGATGACATCGAGGTTGTAGAACTCCACCCGCCGCTGCACCGAACGGCCACCTTCAAGTTGAACTATCAAGGATTCCTTGACAGTTGCCCCCCGTTCCAACTCCCGCTCTTCGTAGATGTTTTGGATGTGCAGGCTAACGTTCTGCTTGGTCGTCTGAAACAACGCCGCCATGTGCTGCTGCGTGAGCCAGACGCTCTCGCCCTGGAAGCGCACATCGAGCTTCAGCTTCCCGTCTTGGGTCTGATACACGAGAAACTGGCCGCCAGACGGAGGTGATGGCTGGGACGATTTGCTCATGGTTTTAGAGTTCTCCGGTGAAGACTTGGTGCATAAACGACTTCTTCAACGCTTTATACGCGACATGCTTCCGCTCGTAGATGCCGGCGAGGCGTTGGGTTTTTTGCGTGAATGTATCCAGCTTCACTTACGAGAATATCGTAGCAACTCCTTTAATCCACATCCACCACTCTTCCTTAGCGAACCAAAAACCGAATCTGCCCAGCATCCGCACCCCGCCCACGTCGATCCCCACCACATTCACTGCGCTATCCCTAGAAATGAATAAAGTCTGATGAGGTCGTAGTTCATCTAAAGTACTTCAGGGTGGTTATTTAAATCTTACTTTTGAAAATAGGTTTCTAAAGAGAGGCGCTTACTTGTAGTGGGTCCGCATTCTCAAGACTTTGACAGTCTTCATCGAATCCAGCACCTGGTAAACTAACCGATGCTGAATGTTGATTCTGCGGGAATAGGCACCAGCCAGATCGCCCACCAACTTTTCATAGGATGGAGGATTCTGATACGGATTCTTGGCCAAAATATCCAAAAGCCTTTGAGCTTTGCTCTTCAGATGCGTTGAACCCAGCTTCTTGGCGTCTTTCTGCGCTTGCTGGGTGTAGACCAGCGTCCAAGTCATCTTACCAAACCAACTTCTTGGAACACTTCCGTATTGGTGTCTTCATTCCCTTGAGGATGGATTTTTTCATGCCGGTAACAGAACTAAGATAAAGCGTCTCCTGCAATGCCCGCCAATCGTCTTCCGCAATCAACACTGCCGATCCCCGCTTCCCCTGGATCTGAATGGCCTCGTGAGAATCGTTTACCTCATCGACTAAAGAGTAGATGTTTTTTCTGGCTTCGGTGGCTGTCAGGGTCGTCATAGCGTACGCATTAACGTACTTTCTGATGCCATGCCGTCAAGAATGGTTTTTCCTTTGTGATCTTCGCTCTTCCATAGCGAACTAAACTTTGGGCCTGCCCCGCACTCTTGTCGGGGTCTACCCCGACCTGCCCGACCTGCCCCGACCAGAGTCGGGGCCAGAGTCGGTGCTCCTACCGCTTTTGCTGAGGATTGGTAGCGGACCGCGGATTACGAACGCCGACGTCGCCGAATCACTGCCAATCCGCCTAACCCAACGGCAAGAAGCGAAAGAGCGGAAGGTTCAGGAATTCCCCCTGTAAGCGGAACATTCACACTAACAACCCTGAATCCAGTCGCATAGGTTTTGTCATTAAGATCTAACACCAGACCACCTAATTGCAGATGGCCATCCGATTCTTCTTGAGCTGCGTAATAATCCAGTTCTTGCGCGTAGCGTGTAACCTCATCAAGTACCCAGATAGGAGTGAAACCTTCTTCTTGAGAAACCCAATTCCCCTTCCAATCTTTAGTACTAATCTCACTACCCCACCACCCGCCCTCTACCCTCCCTCCTGACTCAGTCCACTCATAGGCATTACCACCCTGTCCCATTGTTCCGTAGGCACTCAAGGCACCCGCGTTATTTACATCGGCTGGGCCTGCCTGCCCATACACCGCCCCTACCGTCCCACCTGCAACTGGAGTCGGAGGGGGAGCATCGGCGAGCCCATCGTCTGGTTGTGGATAAAAGTTATAAGCCGCCTTGGTGGGGCTATAAAACGCCGCTTTGTACCACTCATCAGAACTCGCGATAAAATATTTTGCTGTGCTATTGCGCAGCGGATTTGCCGCGTTGTAGCCTGCTTCGCCTGGCTGCCACTCAGACAAAAATGGAGCCGTATAACCAGTAGTTTTGTAAGCAATCCCATAGCCTTGAGCGCGATTCAGCTCGTTTACAAAACTGGCTGCTTCATACCAGCTTAGACCTGTAGCTGGGCGGTTGGGCCCATTGCCACCCAGACCACTCAAATCCTGCATAGTTATCATGGCAAAGCTTTCGGCATTTACTTTTTCGACCATTACCCGACTTACCTCAGTCTTACCAATGTCATAGGTGTATCCCACCGCCCCACCCTGATTTATATAGTCGGGATAGAAAAAACTTTGGCCCCAATGTACTGTTTCCTTCGCCAAATTCCCAGGATTGCCGACTCGAACAAACTCCATGGAAAAGCTATTTAGAGGCCAGCTAAAATTTTCTGTGATCTGTGCCGAAGCGCTCTGGTGGGCTATAGCCAGCGCAATAACTAACAATTTTAAGTTTTTGTTTATATGGTAATAAAGCACGCTATTTATAAATAGCAAGTTATTGTACATTAATAATTTATGCTATTTTTAATTACCTTGGAAAGTGTTGCTGGTTAGCCACTCGCCTAGTGCTACCGAACCTATTGCTTCCAGTAATAATCCCCTTAAAAACGTACAAGCAATGACAACCAAGCCGCTCGTTCTCTGCACCGGTAATTCCTGCCGTAGTCATCTCGCAGAAGGTATTCTTAGTCACGCTTCTGGTGGCCTGATTGAAGTCTCGAACGCTGAATCAACGCACAAGTTCAGTCGAAAGGTGTCTGAATGACTTCAACCAAGAAAATCGGATTCTTTGAGCGGTACCTGACGATCTGGGTGTTCCTCTGCATGGTCGTCGGCGTCCTGGTTGGATCGATTGCCCCAGAGACGGTTTCCATGGTCAGCCGTCTGGAGTTCGCTCGTGATTCTCATGTTAATATTCCAATCGCCATTCTGATTTGGGCGATGATCTACCCGATGATGCTGAAAGTGGATTTCATCTCCATCGGAGGTGTTGCCAGAAAACCAAAAGGACTCCTCATCACCTTATTTGTGAATTGGATCATAAAACCCCTCAGCATGGCTTTTTTGGCGTGGGTCTTCATCCAGCAACTATTCTCCACCTGGATCACCCCAGAGGCTGCCAAAGATTACACCGCAGGATTGATCATCCTTGCGGCAGCCCCCTGCACAGCAATGGTCTTTGTCTGGTCTTATCTCACTGATGGAGATCCTGTCTACACACTGGTGCAGGTTGCCGTAAACGACCTCATCATGCTGGTAGCCTTTGCCCCCATCGTGATGATTCTATGCGGAGTGGCCAATGTGGTCGTGCCGTCTAGCGTTCTGATTACTTCCGTCGTTGTGTTTATCGTGATTCCTTTGGCTGCGGGTTATCTGACCCGCTCCTTATTGCTAAAAGCTCGGGGCAAAGCATGGTTTGAAGAGTTTTTTCTTCCGAAGTTTCAGCCGATCACTATCGCCGCTTTACTGCTGACTCTGGTGCTGATTTTTGCGTTTCAGGCTCAAAACCTTACCCAGCGCTGGTTCGCGGTCCTTCTGCTTGCGGTGCCCATCATCATTCAGGTCTATTTCAATTCCAGTCTGACCTACATTCTCATGCGTTGGCTCAAGGTCCCTCACAACATCGCCGCTCCCGGAGCTCTCATTGGGGCAAGCAACTTCTTCGAACTTGCGGTAGCCGTGGCCATCACACTTTTCGGCCCTTCTTCTGGAGCCGCTCTTGCCACCGTAGTGGGTGTTCTCGTCGAAGTTCCGGTGATGCTATCGGTCTGCAATATTTGCAACCGGACCCGTGATTGGTTTAGTAACAACACGCAATCCTGATTCCCCTCTCCGATTTTTCTTTTACCAACTACCCAACAGCGAGAAGCGAAAGAGCGGAGGGTGGGATATCGAGAATCAAAACCAGTCATCGTCAGATTTTAGAAGTTAGATTTTGCAGTACCTCCGACATCGACCATAGTTTCAAAACTCAGATATCGATAGGAAAAGGGGGGAACTTATGAAACATACTAGGATGATGATTTTGGCTTTCCTAATTTTAGGATTGGCCACAGCGGTTCAGGCCGAACTTGCAACCGAGTATGATATTTATGGTGGGTGGAAAAAGTTACAGGGGAAAAAGACAGGGTTTTTCCATACGGAAAAGATTTCGGGGAAATGGTGGATTGTTTCTCCTGAAGGGAATGCTTTTTTCAGCAAGGGAGTGTGTTCGGTTCATCCTCCGGGAAAAGAGAGTTTTTCCGGCCAAGGCGCGGGTCAAGCAGTGGAATGGCTCAAGAGCTGGGGAATGAATACTGCAGGGTGTTGGTCGGATCCGGTTTTGGCAGGAATGAAGATGGTGGTGACAGTGCGGCCCAAGACA
>CANIEM010000015.1 GCA_947466515.1 Verrucomicrobia subdivision 6 bacterium
CGGCACCTCAATTGTTCGCTCCACCCGAGCAAACATCTCCGAAACAGGATCGCCGTCCTCATCAATTAGCTCCACCAGCAACCGGTGTCTTCCCTCCGCCAAACCACCCCAAGGATACGGTTCCTCTTTGCTCACAATCGTCTCCACCCCGTCTAACTGTGCTTTCACCCTAAACTTATCTTTTGCCAAGGGCGCATTATGCGCCCGAAAATCCAGCCACACTTTTCCCTCCCCATCAGGAAAAACCACCCCTTCTTGAGGCAGATTCACCGTTAAATACGGACTGTTCCAAGGCTGAAAATTGGAAAAATCTTTTCTCCTTACAAAAAAGTTGATCCGATCGCTCGCGGTCAAATCCGCCAGCATCTTCCCATCCGGTTTGACCGCGTAGACACGCAACGAATGCGCCCCTGGAGCCAAACTACGCAAAATCGTCGGCTTACGCTCGCTCGCTTGTTCAATCGGCGATCCGTTGTCCAATATCACATGCAACCGATTACCACCCTCGCCCAATGCATAGTTCTGTACCCCCACAAATACATCCACCGTCTCCCAGTCCACCACTTGCCCATCTAACGGAGATTCAATCTTTACCCGTATCGGCTCCTTAGGATCAATCGGTTGCCCCGTGTCCGTTTTCGGTCTGTCCACCCTCTCCGCTTTTCTCACCACCTCCTCTACAGGTGAGGCCAAACGTACCTCCTCCTCCAGCGCCTCCGCTTTTCGCACAGGCTCTTCCCCTAGCTGACCCCAGACGAAACTACCCCCCACCAATATCCATCCCATCAGCCAGCACCACGTTTTCATTCCTCCGATCATCCCACTTCTCTGCCTCCCATAAACCATTAAACTAGCCCCCCCCATGCCCTCGCTCCAACTCCCCTTCCCTCTCGACTGCCCCTCAACTCTCCTCGGAGGGCAAAGCTTTTGCTGGAATGAGGTTTCTCCAGGAACTTTTTCTGGCTGGATCGCCAACCAGCCCGTTCGTCTTTCCTCCGCCGCTCAAACTCTCCATTGGGATAATCCAAATCTATCCCCAGCCCAACTCTGCCACTATTTCACGTTCGATCTCCCTTGGCACTCTCTTCTCGCCACATTCCCCGCCTCCGACCGCTCCCTTGCCACCGCTCGAAAAGCTCACCCTGGGCTGCGAGCCCTTCGCGAAGATCCCTGGGAATGTCTCGCTAATTTCATCTGCTCATCCCTTAAACAAATCGTCCAAATCCGCCAGATCAACGCCCGCCTCCGTAACTCCTTCGGTGGTCCCCACCATCTTTTCCCGTCTGCCAGTGTTCTCGCTAGCGGGGGAGAAATAGCCCTCCGCACCTGCGGCCTCGGCTATCGCGCCAAACACCTCTTCGCCACCGCCCAAATCATCGCAACCCAACCCTCCCTCCTAGAAATTCCCTCCTCGCTACCCACCCCGCAGGCTGCCGCCCACCTCGAACTTTTGCCAGGGGTTGGCCCCAAAATTTCCCGTTGCGTCCTACTCTACGCCTACAGTCGTTGGGATGCTTTCCCCATCGATGTTTGGGTTGATCGCCTCTTACGGGAACTCTATTTTCCCAAGAAAAGAAAACCCTTTAGCATTTCTGAACTCGAAAATTGGTCTCAAGAACACTTCGGTTGTCACCGTGGCCTCGCTCAGCTCCTCCTCTTTCACTGGTATCGCACCCGACCGAAACTCGCTCCCTCGAAAAAGCGCCCGCCCCACCGCTTCCCTATACAGAAGTAACCTGTTGAGTCTTAAAGAACTCTTCCGCCGTATTCAGCTGATCCGCACCTCCGAAAATAAATAACTCATCTCCAATACCAAGCCTCTCATTCGGCCCTGGTGAAACCACATTGCCCTCAGATCTCTCAATCGCCACTACCACTACCCCACTTCGTTTTCTTAGCTCAATTTCGTGCAAAGTCTGCCCCGCCAAAGGGGACCCTTTTTCAACCCGATAAGAACGAACTTGCGAATTTCCTGGAAGCTGAATCGGAGGCTGATCCGGAACCACCTGCCACGTTTTCTGAATGCTCTCTTGACCCTGCGAATAGATTTTTACCAAGCGTCGCCGAATCCCCAATCCCAGAAAAGCCACCGCCCCCAAAAGTCCTAGAACCAAGTGGGCACTCGGCAAAAGCGGACTACTAATTAAAATCAAATAAAACCCCAGCAGGATGTAACCAATGCCACAGACGAGGAATGTAGCCAAAGCCCGCGTCGCTCCCACACTTTCGTTGCCCTCTCCCCGATGAAACGCCATCTCTGAAATTAGAATTCCGAAAGCATGGTATTTCCGAATAAAAGCAACCACCACCGGTAACGCCAAGAGAGCCCCGCCCAGCCAAAAAAGAGGCCCTCCCCACCAAGCGACTCTAAATATTTCTGGTAACTGATTTCGATAGGCTGTCCAAAGACCCACCGCTCCCACAATCGGTGCCGTCATCAACGCTAACTGCAACCCCAACTGCCCGAGAAGTTTTCGTACCATCAGACGGGCCGTAGGGCGACGATTATGCGGAGCAGACTGGAAACCTTTCCATCCCGAGTGATACCAACCCCAGAAATCCACAAACCAGCGTGGTCCTCGAAGCTCCAACCAATCGGCCATCGGCCCTGACCACGAGATTAGGTAGGGCGTGGTTAATGTCGTCACCGCCGAAACCAAAACGGCCAGCGAGTACAATCTTGACCCCGTCGCCCCCAGCGCCATCCCTAACCCCGCAATGATAAAGGAAAACTCTCCAATTTGAGCCAGGCTCATTCCCGTCCTTAACGCCGCTCGTATATCGCACCCACCCAGCAAAGCTCCGAAAGTGACCCACCCAATCTTTCCAAAGATCAGGATGAAGGAAATTAAGGCGACTTGACCCACTCCTTCCAGGGAAAGATCAAAACGAATCAACATTCCCGACGAAGTAAAAAAGATTGCGCTAAATAAGTCCCGGAGCGGTGCAACCAATCGCTCGATCCGATGCACCTCTTTCACTTCCGCCACAACCGCTCCGACCAAGAAAGATCCCAGAGCAATACTATAACCCAACTTTGCCGACCATAGAGCGAGACCGAAAACCAAACCGAGCACCGTGATCAAAAGAACCTCGTCCGATCGGCTCTTGCCCGCTAGCGAAATAAACCGAGGAATAATAAGAAACCCCCCCACCGCCACCGCCACGCAGAATAGAATCAACTTCAATAGCCCCTGACCAGAGGAAACCAGGTCCACCTCCCCCGTTGTGCCGAAGCGCGTCAACAGCCCCATCATGGCAATCGCCAGAATGTCCTCCATAATCAGAATCCCGAAAATCAGCTTGGCAAAGCCTTCTCGCAACAATCCCAGGCTCTCCAGCACCTTGGCGATAATTGTCGTTGAGGAAATAGACATAATCGCGCCCAGAAAGATCGAATCCATCGCACTCCAGCCGAAGGACCGCCCCAACCGTTCCCCTAAGAAAAACATCGCTCCGATTTCCACCACCGACGCCACCACCGCCGTCACCCCCACTTCCTTTAACTTCCGAAAGCTAAAATGCAGCCCAACCGAAAACATCAACAAGACCACCCCTAACTCCGCCAAGGACTTAATTTCCTCCTCGTTGGAGACAAAACTAAAAGGAGGTGTGTTAGGACCAATCAAGACCCCAACCAAAATATATCCAAGAACGACTGGCTGTTTTAGTCGCTGACAAATCACCGCCGCCACCGCCGCGGATGCCATGATCAAAGCTAAGTCTTGAACCAGAATCATTCCGTGCATCTCTCTTTTCTCGCAGAATTTTCCAGATCTCAAACTCTTAAACCTCAGCCCCCTTTTGACACCCTATGCCTCCTCCTTTACCCTATTCCCATGATCCAGTTGACCGATCGCGCCGCCCTTCATATCAAAGCTCTTTCCGCCTCAGACTCAACTCAAGGTCTTCGTCTTTTTATTGAGAAAGGTGGGTGCGCCGGCTCTTCCTACGGGATGCGCATTGCACACGCCGAACCGTCAGATGAAACACTAGAGAAAAACGGCGCCCGCCTTTTCGTTGCTGCGGATAGCGCATCACTCCTCAGTGAATGTCTTCTCGATTACGAAGAAGAACTGACCCACACCGGCTTTAAAATTGTTAATCCCAAAGCCAAGCAAACCTGCGGTTGCGGCACCTCGTTTGAGGCCTGACCGCTTCTCCGCCCCTTGGACTTTCTGGGACGCCCTACGCCCAGGTCTCCTTGCTGTCCGCGCCTTCTACCGCGTCTTTATATTCTTCCAAGCTATTGGGATTGCTCTCTTTTTTTCTTACCACAATTCACCTGCGGTCCACACGGCCTGCGATTCTTTTGCTCAATGGAAGACACAAGGAGGTATTGCCCTCACTGCGCTTCTAACCGCCTTAGCTGGCACGGTCCTACCTGAACTTGCCCGGACCATTGTCGGTCCAGACCGAACCTGGAACTTAGCCCGCCTCCGCCGCCTAGGTTGGAATTTTCTCTTTTTCGCCACCAACGGACTCCTCGTGGATCTTTTCTACCTCCTCCAAGCAACCCTCTTTGGCGTCGGAGCTACCTGGCAAGTCATCGCCCCTAAGATTGCCCTCGATTTTCTCGGATTCGTTCCCTGGTTCGCTCTGCCCATCGCCGTCAGCTACTTTCTTTGGCTCGAGTTAGGTTGGTCTCCTCTTCGCATTCTTCGGTCGTGGAGTTGGCGCCTCTACCGAGATCGCGTCCTGCCCCTCATTCTTCCTGACTTCGTTTACTGGGGACCACTCCTCATCATCCTCTATGGCCTGCCCATCGCGCTCCAAGTCCCGTTTTTCCTCCTCGCCTTTTCCGGTTGGAGCCTCGCTTTTGTTTTCATCGGTTCCCACGGGCTAGAGAAAAAATCCGAGCCCACCCATCCTTAATTGTCCCCCCAATCCGGAGGACTCTTTTTGCAAGGATTCTTAGAGCCCGCAACGTCGGTGAATCAACTTTTCGTGGCGCAAGTGGCGATGAGCGTTGCCCGCATCCCGCAACCCTTTCCGACCAATTTTCTTTCCTAATTCAGCATCCCCTTCCAACCGCGTGGTAAACTCATCCCCACCTTCATTCCAAGTCGCCATCGCGTGCTTCTGGACCGCTTCATAAGCCTTGCGACGTTCCAATCCTGCTCGGGTCAAAGCCAACAGAGCCCCTTGAGAAGCCCACAACCCGCGCGAAGCCTTGAAGTTTGCCAACATACGTTTGCCATCCGCCTTATGCCCACGAACCAAAGCTTCTAGATCCGCTAGGATAAAATCCAAAAGAACGGTTGAATCGGGAAAAAGAATTCGTTCTGCCGAACTATGGGAAATATCCCTCTCGTGCCAGAGTGCCACGTTTTCCAAAGCAGCTACTGCATGCCCCCTAACAATTCGCGCTAAACCGCAAATCCTCTCTGCATTCACTGGATTCCGTTTATGGGGCATTGCGCTGCTTCCCTTCTGACCCTTGGCAAAAGGCTCCTCTACCTCCCCCACCTCCGTCCTTTGCAGATGCCGAAACTCAGTCGCCCACCGCTCCGCACTCGCCGCCACCAAGGAAAGTGCCAAGGCAAACGCCGCATGCCGATCTCGCGGCACGACTTGCGTAGCCGCACCAGGCTTCAGCTTTAGTTTTTTGCAAACAAACGCCTCAATCGATGGATCGAGATGGGCATAGGTGCCGACCGCACCAGAAAGCTTTCCAACCGAAATCTCGTTTCGAGCCACCAGCAACCTCTCTTCCGCTCGACAAAACTCATCATGCAAAAGAGCCATCCTAATTCCATGACTCGTCGGCTCCGCATGGATTCCGTGAGTCCTGCCAATTGTTAGCATCCCCCGATGCTTGCGCGCGCGCATCGCCGCCGCCGCCTTCACCTTGCGTACTCCAATCAGGAGAAGATCGGCCGCATCCCTCAACTGCCAAGCCAAGGTCGTATCCAAAATATCGGACGAGGTCAGACCCTGATGAATCCACCGCCCTGCAGGACCCACATGGGAAGCAACATCTTCTAAAAAAGCCAAAACATCGTGCCGCGTACGGATCTCATTTCGACGCACCTGCCGAATGTCGAATTTGGCTTTTCGCCGAATCGTGCGCGCATCCTTCCGCGGGATAATTCGGCGACTGGCCATCGCCTCGCAAGCCAAAATCTCGATTTCCAGCCAACGCGCGAGCTTGGCTTCTTCGGACCACAACGAACTCATCTCAGGGCGGGAATATCGGGAAATCATTAAGAATTTAAAGTGCTGAAGAAGAACAAATCAAACAAGTGCCAACCCAAACTTATTAACGAAGATTTTTAATTACAGGCTGGTAGGTTCTACGCCCCATCGGCTGAAAAAGGCTTTCACGACCTCAGGTCGCCGTCCGACCGCTCCCAGCATAAAGACTGTCACCGCCTTGTCCCTCCCATATCCCGTCATCCAAAGACATCCTCCAAAGGATCCCGTTTTAGCCCAGATCACCACCTTCTCCCCCTTCCAAACTAACGCCTCCTGCAACTTTTTCCCCACTTCGCCGTTCCAAGGCTCGGTGCCACGCATCCACGCCACCGCCATCGAATGCTCCCTTCTCAGAGTTGTTTTCAGATCCCCCCCGTGGACCGCCTCTTGGCCTCCTGCCTTCATCCAACTCTTCAGGATCTTTCCCTCGATCAGACCACTCCGTGCCGCGTACTCCCCCAAAATCTCTCCTCCCATTTTTTCCGCTAAAATAGAAAAGGGTGGGTTGATCGATTTCTGCAACGACTGCCTCAACCCCAACCCGTCCGCCCCCCTCAACGGTGTCTCCACATCTTGGACCAACCCCCGATCCAGCGCCGCCCACGCAATCACCACCTTGAAAGTAGAAGCCAGTTCCCGTGCCACATCCAACTCCACTTTGCTTCCCGCCACCAACTTCATTTCCCCGCTCATCGGCGTCTCCAAAATTGTCATCCCATCCGGGTACTTTTCATCCGCTAAGGCAACAGACCAGACCCCTAACCAGCCAATGAGCAGTGCCATCCACATGTCCAAAACCTATCCCGAATCTTAAAAACGATCGAGATTCCCTAAAATAGCCCCGAATAACCGCCTAACCGCTATGTGAATAACTTTGTAAGAACATTTGGTGTTACCATATATAAACCTTATCTATCAACGACTTTGAGTAAGAACTGATATCTTGATAACTCCTTGCCAACAACTATCTTGATGGGGTCAGAGGTCCAATCTCAAAAACACCCTTTTAACCTATTGCATTTCAATTACTTATATGGGGTCGTAGCTCTTTCAAGATTCTGATGCACAAGGGTTTGCGAGCCTATTTTAAAATTGTGGGGTCAGAGTTCAAAAATAAAATCTATTGAAACTTTTTTTCACTGCCCCCATACCCCCTTACCCCCTTACCCCCTTACCCCCTTAATCCCTTTCCGCCCTTCGCGTCTCTACCCCGACCCGCGTCGGGGCTTTGCGTGAGTAAAAAAAGCTAAATCTTAACGACTTTGACCGACGTAATGTCCTTATCCGCCAGCATCTCCTTCAAAACCTCATCCCCAGGTGCCGAATCCAGATTCAAGACGCTCAACGCCTTCGATCCCGGCGCACTCCGACTCAGCGTCATACTCGCAATATTCACCTTGTGCTTACCCAAAAGCGTTCCGATCCAACCAACAATCCCTGGGCGATCCTTATTTTCCATCAACAGTAAAAACCCTTCTGGCCTCGCCTCCATCCACTGGTCATTGATCCGGACGATATGCGGACTCGTTCCGAAAAACGTTCCGCTCACCTCCGCCTCTTTCAAATCCTGCCCTGCTCTCACGGAAATCAGCTCGGCATACTCCCCCGGTTCCGCCTGCTTCGTTTCGCTCAACTTCAGTCCGAGATTCGCCGCCATCTTCGGGGCATTCACCTCATTCACTTCCCCGCCACCCGCACCATAAAGGAATCCCTTCAAAATACTCCGGGTGATCGGGGTCGTGTCCTCTTCTCCAATTTTTCCTGCATAACTGATCGTCAAACGATCGCACCGAGCAGGGGCAATCTGTGAAAGCAACCGCCCGAGCCTAAACCCAAACTCAATCTGCGGACGTAGCTTGGCCATCGTCCGCGCATCCACACTCGGAATGTTCACTGCGTTCCGTACCGCACCCTCCGTCAAATAATCCCTGATCGCCTCAGCGATCTCGATCCCCACACTCTCCTGCGCTTCCGCCGTTGAGGCCCCCAAGTGCGGAGTCAGAATAACCTTCTTGTTCTTCCTTAACGGATGATCCGCTGTCAGTGGCTCCTCCTCAAAAACATCCAAGGCCGCACCGCCTACCTGTCCCGCCTCGATCGCTTTGAGCAGTACCGATTCCGAAACCAGCCCTCCTCTCGCACAGTTCACAATCTTCACTCCCTTTCGGCAAAGTTTCAGTCTCTCCTCACTCAAAATCCCCTTCGTCTCTTCGGTCATCGGTAGATGCATCGTAATAAAATCAACCTGAGGAAGCAGATCCTCCACCCGATCCATCAACTCTACCTGCAGGCTCCTCGCTTTCCCCGCCGAAAGATACGGATCATACGCCATCACCCGCATCCCAAATGCAATCGCCCGTCTTGCCACCTCTCCTCCAATCCTTCCCATCCCTAAGATTCCTAACGTCTTTCCATTTAGCTCCGTCCCTTGAAAACTTTTTCGATCCCACTGCCCTGCCGACATCGAGGCGTGCGCCTGGGGTAAATGCCTAGCCAGCCCCAAAAGAAGTGTAAACGCCTGTTCAGCGGTGCTGACGGTATTGCCGGCTGGCGTGTTCATCACCACCACACCTTTTTCCGTCGCGGCATCGACATCCACATTGTCCACGCCCACCCCCGCCCGCCCTACCGCACGAACCGTTGGACACCCCTGCAGTATTACTTTACTGACCTGAGTTTGACTTCGCACAATCAAGGCATCACACCCCTTTAACTTCTCCAGTAGCTCTTTCTCCTTGAGCGTTGGACTTTCAATCACTTCGATCTGCGGGCACGCCTTTAAAACGCCCACCCCACTCGGGGATACCCCGTCCGTCACAAAAACTTTATACTTCGTTGCCATCCAAAAGTTCTAGCAGACCCTTCGGTAAGGGCAACGCTTCGACTTCCCCTCCGCACCATGCTGCGAGCACGATGTCCCTTAAGGGGTAATCAGAGTGTCCTTAGCCACCTTTTTCTTTTTCAGATAATCCGCATTCGCATTCAGCCCCCGACTCTCCTTCCTCCTCAAAGCCGACTCCACAATCAGTGACGCACACAACGCCAAGTTACGTAACTCCAGCAAATCACTCGTCACTCGGAAATTCCAGTAAAACTCCTGCACTTCCTGCATAAGCAGCCTCAACCGTGATCGTGCTCGCAACAACCGCTTATTCGTCCTCGCGATCCCCACGTAATCCCACATCAACTGCCGGATCTCCTTCCAGTTATGAGTCAACACTACCATCTCATCCGCATCATGAGCCTTCCCCTCCTTCCACCCAGGAATAGGGCCAGCCATGCCCAAACCAGCCAGCTTCTCGGGCAGAGCCTCAGCTGCCTCATGGGCCATCACTAGCGCCTCCAGTAAAGAATTACTCGCTAGCCGATTCGCCCCATGCAAGCCAGTGCAGGCCACCTCCCCCAATGCCAATAAACCCTGAAGTTGGGTCGATCCATCCAACTGCGCTGGCACTCCCCCACACTGATAGTGTGCCGCCGGCACCACCGGAATCGATTGCTTCGCAGGATCAATGCCTAACTCACGTAAAGTCGCCGTAATCGCAGGAAAGCGCTTCTCCAAAAAGCCAGCCCCACGGGAACGAATATCCAAAAACACACAGGGCGCCCCCGTTTCCTTCATCTCCTCGTCAATCGCCCGCGCCAAAATATCTCGCGGCGCCAACGAACCTCGCGCATCTCTCCTTTTCGTAAAATCCTTTCCATGCGCATCCACCACCACACCCCCCTCTCCACGCAACGCCTCCGAAATCAGAAAAGTCGGCGCCGTGGGATGGAAAAGACATGTAGGATGAAACTGGATAAACTCCATATTCGCAATCGCTACTCCCGCCCGATACGCAATCGCCACCCCATCCCCAGTCGCAATCGGCGGATTCGTCGTGTAGAGATAACACTTCCCACACCCCCCCGTAGCCAAAACCACCATCCGCGCGGAGATTGCTAAAACCCGTTGCTTCGCACTCTCTAAAACATAAAGCCCCCTCACCTGATTCGGCCCCGCCTTCCTCAGTTTTTTCGAGGTAACCAAATCAATCGCCACCAAATCCTCTCGGACATCAATGTTCCGCGACGCACGCACCGCCGCCAAAAGAGCTTTCTCCAGCTCCTTCCCCGTAATATCCCCCGCATGCAAAACCCGCCGCTTGCTGTGCCCCGCCTCCTTACCCAGATCTAATCCCTGACCACTCCCAACCTGCTTTGCCGTAAACTTCACCCCCAGCGCAATCAACTCCGCCACTCGGGCCGGACCCGCCTGCACCACTTGCCTGACCACCTCCTCCCGACATAACCCAGCCCCTGCTTCCATCGTGTCCTGCACATGCAACTCGGAGGAGTCCTCCGCCGAAGTTACACAGGCAATCCCCCCCTGCGCGTAGTTGGTATTCGATTCCGCCGCGTTCTTTTTCGTTAATAAAAGGACCCGTGCATGCCGCGATGCCTTCAGGGCAAAGCTCAACCCCGCAATCCCACTCCCCACCACGACCACCTCAGCCGTGAATTCCTGACTTGGTCTCTTCGCCATCGCAGGTATATTTCTATCTTGGTTGGAGCTGTAGCTCAATTGGTTAGAGCACCGCCCTGTCACGGCGGGGGTTGCGGGTTCGAGCCCCGTCAGCTCCGCGGGATTTCACGCAAAACACCCCGCAAAGAAGCGGGCTGTATTCGCTCATCCTGCAACTCCCCATCGTAAAAAAGCTGCCACGAATATCCCACATATTTAGATTCCGCACTGGGCCGAGCTTCCGCCGAAAGATTCCGCCATCCATCACCCTCAACCAAAGGAGGCCCTTTTTCCCAACGCGGAAGTCCTCCCTCACTCTTTTGCAAAACTCCATTTGGCCCACGCTCAAAAAAAGTCACACGCACTCCCACTTTACTCGCATCCAACGGACGATTTCCACTCACCGCCCGTACATTCCAAGTAACTCGCCGCCCCTCCTCCCCACTCTTCTCCTCCACCACCCCTGCCAAAGCCAGTTTCCGTGAGTTCTTCGCCAAGCTCTCCTCTCGTTGCCTTGCTACCTGCTCAAGTCGCATCCTCTCTTCCACTACCCTAGCTCGCGCCAAGGCCAACCGCCGAGTCGTCCCGCTTGGGTCACTTGCTCGAATACACTCCCGCCAACGCTGTAGCGCCAATGCCGAATCCTGCCGCGCCTCCGCCAACAAAGCTGACGCCACCCGAATACGATTATTCTCAGGTGCCTTAGCCTGAGCTTGCCCAAGCAATTTCTCCGCCAAATCAAGTTGTCCCCGATTTTGCAGCTCCCTCGCCTGTTCCAAAAGATCCTCCGCCTGCGGCGCCGCCGC
The DNA here is from genome assembly GCA_947466515.1 of Verrucomicrobia subdivision 6 bacterium. Taxonomy (GTDB): domain Bacteria; phylum Verrucomicrobiota; class Verrucomicrobiia; order Methylacidiphilales; family Verrucolacustridaceae; genus Verrucolacustris. Next base: position 11,509 of record CANIEM010000015.1, read on the forward strand.
CTGCGCGCCCGCCACCGTCAAACGCCTCGTCCCCTCAGGCAAGGGCAGATTACCCAACGCCTCGCGCGACTCCTTCTCCCGAGCCGCTTCCTCCACCGTCGCCTTCGGATCCAACGACCATTCTCGCGACTCATCCGTGTCCTGATGACGCAACTTCAATAGTCCGAACAAAACTAAAACTTGAATCCCCACCAACCCTGCCGCCGCCAAAATCCAAGTCCGACTTTTTTTCTCAACCATAAAAGTTCAGCGAGGCGCGGACACCGGCGCATTTGTCTCTCCGCGCGGTGCCATCATCCCCTTATTTACTCGAGACTGCAAAAAGCGAGTTACCCCACCCCACCACTCTCCCGCTTTCGCTCTTTCACTATTCAATATTCCTTCGGGAGTTTTTCCCTGGGCGTAGGGTCTGAGAATGAATACCGAGATACAGAAAAGAACCTGAATCAGCAGGATTCCCGCCACCAAATAAAGAGCTACCCCATACAGCTTAGGCCGTACTCGGACTTGATTCTGCGGCGTGGTACTTTTTCGGTCCCGTTCCATCGCTTTAATCTAACCGAAAGAATTCCCGCGTCACCTCTGGGTTGAGATGGGTAAACGAGGATCTTGCTTAAGCTGCCCAACCTGATTCTGCGAAAGCAGACCTGCAAATTCAGCTCCCTCCACATGCACCGGTGCGAATCCATCCATCATCGAACGACCTACCACAATCCTCGCCCTTTTTCCCTTCTCCCCCTGCAGCACAATCTCGACATCGGCCTTACTAAAGTCTCCCTTGCGCGGTGCTCCTGTCCACCGCGACACCTCCAGATGCGCTAATCGCGCCGCGTAGCCCGCTGCTTCCGGAACATCCGCCCCCACCCCTTCGGCACGCCACCGCCCATCCGCTCCCGCAAGATACTCATGGCGCACTCCTCCTGAAGCCCAGATCAATCCCGTCACTGGTCCGAAATCAGCAGGAAGCAAATCGTGCCTCAGCCAATTCCACGGACTATCCGGAATACTTCGCCAAAGAGCCATCGGTAACGCCATTCCTCCAGAAGTCGCTGCCAACTGAGCAAAAACTTCCTCCTTCGACTCATCTCCGAATTTCAAAGTCTCCACCCGATTTGTTGATCCTCCACTTCCCACGGTATTCGACCAAGAAAAAGTCACCGTTTGCCGAGGCTTATTCAAACCCATCCGCGCTGGATCTTCCGTTGAAAGAAAACGGCTTGCCCGTGCTTCCTGCCAATACTCCAACCAAGCCCCCACCCTCAACTCATCGGCAACCCGCTCCTTCCCTTCGACCCTCAACGCCCACTGGTTTGTGCCCTGCCCACGCTCAAGACGATATCCCCCCCCACGCCCAGCAAACTCCACCGCCTGCACCTGCGCAGGAGAGGAAAAAGTCACCAAACGCTTATCCCTCACCCGATCTGACATTTTCCCTAAACCATCAATCGCCGACCGCGACAAAAGAAAAACCGATGGCTGATCAGACACCCGGGCGAAAACCTGCTGCGTATCTTGCGGATTCACTTGCCCAATCTGCAGAATCCGATTCGTCGCCTTTGTCCGTAATTCGAAAACCAAACCTGGCGCATTCAACCCATACAGCGCCAGATCTCCCCCTGTATCCGAAACAAAAGATGCCGCCTTCAAAGCAGACATCTCCCCTAGAACACTGCCTACCGCCACCGGATCTGCCGGAGCGTCCACCGGCTTATGGATCGACCAATCCCCATCCTTCTTTCTCACCTCTACCTCCAACGCCCCCTGATGCAAAAGAATCTCCTCCACCTCAGACACCGCCAGCGGCAATACCCGCTTTTCTCTCCACCCGGTTAAGTCGCGATCCATCGATTCCGCTAACTGCTTTTGCACCACCGCGATGAGTTCAGGCCGACCCGGTTGCCGCGCACGTACATAAATCCCTCCCGCAATCGGAGTTTCACGGCCCGTCTCGACCTGCAACTCCCCCTCCTTGGTTCCAACCCGCAATGTACGCGTTGGTTGCCCAAGCCCGAACGACTGCAACAGAGCCTCCTCCTTTTTTCCTTCTGGCATTTTTTGCAAAGTCTCCACGAATTGAATTTCTGAAAGAAGCTGTGCCACAGAGTTCGCATCCGCTGCACCCTGAATCGGCTTTTCCAACAACCATTCCTTCTCCGCCTTTTTTCGAAAGGAAAAAGACCCTTTCGGGCCTGTAAGCTCGATTCGTTCCGCCTCCCGAACGGGCAGATTTGTCATACGGCGAGATTCTCGTGCGCCCCTCTCCGTTCCCGGCTCCTTCCGCTGCAACACGCTCAGAGCGATTAACAGGGCCAGCACCAATCCCAATGAAATCAGAAAAGACCGCGCACTCATCCCGCTATCTCCATCAACTACGCCGCCGCCACCAAACCAGAAATCCCAAGGATCCTGTCACAAAAGGAATGCCCAGTAAGGTCGCCAGCATAATGATCCTTTGCTGACCCTCCTCCAAGGAAAGAGAGAAATCCTTCGGCGTCTTTGGGGAAATCCCCAACGATTCGTTTCGTCCCAACATCCAACTCACCGAGTTCACCATGAAATCAACTTCTAATGGAGAAATGTTTTGATTCGCAAAAGCCGAAGCCGAACCAACCACAACCGCCCTCAACGCCAGCGCCTCCTTCCCCTTATCTCCAGGGGCGGAACCATCAATCGCCGCGGCCACTACAAAGGGCCCATGCCTATCCTCCCCCTCCGCAAAATCGGTTTTTTTACCCATGGCTAGTGGCCACCCCTTCGCCCAATACCGATCGGACGTCTCCACCAGCATCTCAGCCTTTGCAGTCGATGCCGCCGTCGCTGGCCGAATCGAAAGAGACCGACACGGTCCAAGTCGAATCGACCCCCCGACATTTTCAATCCAACGGATCGCAGGATGCGCCGAGAACCTTGTGCCGACCGTCTCCTCGTTGACACCTTGCGTTAATCCGCCCGTACTTAAGACCGCCACCTTGCGAAAGATTTTGTCTGGGTTCACCGTCACCCCCTGCTCCACCAAAATATTTTCCAGACCCGTTGGCACCCCAGGATCCAACAGCAAGATCAGCTTTCCTGGTTTCGCCAAATAGGCCCGCACCGCTGCCACCGAGGGAGCCGCTAACTGAAATTTAGGACCCGCAACCAAAAGTGCGTCCGCATCCTCAGGCACTCCCTCCTGCTCTGCCAATTTTAACGGCAATAGCTCGAGGTTCTGCGAAGCCAGCCGCGCCGATAAAAGGGAATAGCCACTAGGATCTCGGTCGGTCGAGTTTAGGTTGTACTCCCCTGAGCCTTCCGTGACGTAAATCTTCGCTGGCTTGCCCTGTACCAAAGCCCCAATTGCCGAAGATATCTTCTCCTCCGCTCGGAAAGTTTTCACCCGCGCCGCACCCCCAGACATCATCGCGCCTGGATCGATCTCTGCCATCTCCGCCACCTTCAATACCCGCGAACGCTCCCCATACTGAACCACGATGACATTCTCATTACTCGTTAGCTTAAACTTTTCCGCCAACTTCTGCGCCGCTTGGAAATCCAGATAAGGTCGCACCAGCACCACTTTCACCTTCCCACCCCCGCGATATTGATACTCGTCGAGCAGTTTTTGCACGTCCTCTTGAATCAAACTGCCCGTGGTATCCTGTTCTGGTGCGAGAAATGCCGTCAACGTCACATCGTTCGTAAGATTTTTCAGAAGGTTGAGCGTCTGGCCTGAAAGCTTCTGAAACTGGTTTAAGGTGAAATCAGCCCTCTTGTAGTGGCGCCATCCAATGTAATTCACTCCCGCAAGCAGAAAGACCAGCATAGGCAAAAACAGCCAACCGAAAAAGACCTGTTGCCGGCGTGCTTTGCGCAGCGCCGAAAGAGGTGGAGGAATTAGAGGTACTGCACTCATTTTTCGATCATCCCTTCAAAGTCCGATTCGCCATTACCCTCTGGGTTAGGCAGAGAAAGAATATTGTCCCACTCAAGTAAAAAACAACCGGCCGAGAGTCGAACTGCCCCGCGCTAAACGAGCGCATTTGCTCCAAGGTAAAAATATAGGTAAGGACCTCCCGCCACCCAGGATCCCTCACTAGGTAACTCAAAAACCCCGTAAAAAACAGTAGGGCAATAATCGTAAAGCTTAGCATAGCCGAAACCGCCTGATTCTTGCTCAGTACCGAAGTAAATAACCCAATCGAAAGATAAAGCATTCCCACCAGCGTCACCATCAAGTAGGAAAGCCCCAACGGAATCCACGCCACCGGTACCGCCTGATGCGTCACAACCTGAAAGACAGCTAACCCCAACAAGGAAGGAATCCATAATAGAAGATAAAAGGAGAGAGCACCGGCAAATTTGGAAAGAATCACATCCCCATCTCGCACTGGCGCCGTCAGGAGCATTTCAATCGTGCCAGTTTTATACTCTTCCGAGAAAAGTCTCATCGTTAAAATTGGGACGAGAATAATTAGGAGAAACCAAAAATGGAAAATATAGAAATAGATCTGCATCACCGTTAACTCCCGCACGCCCTGCCCGAGATAGGCCACGCACTGGCTAAAGCTAAAGCCGTTAATTAAGGCCATGCAGGTCAGTAGAACCCACGCAATTGGGGAGAGCAGTATCGCTCCGGCCTCGCGCTTCCATAAAGTCCAAAATGCACGGGTCATCATTCTCTCCTATTCTTGCGTCAATTCCACGAAGACATCTTCCAGACGGGCCTTTTCGCGACGGAAATCTCGCAAAGGCCACTGCTCCCGCTTAATCAAACTGTCCACTTCTCCGCGAATGTCCTTCCCTGGTAAAGCCGTCACCTCAAAAGACACCCACTCTCCCACCCGATTTAACTCCACCACACCCCCAACTTCGCTCAATTTGACCAGCTTCTCTCTCGCCCCCACCGGATCCGCTTTCACCTCAATCTGTAATGCCCCCGACTGCACCCTCTTGGCTAAGTTGGCTAAGGTATCCGACGCCTCAATCTTTCCTCGGTTGATAATGATCGCTCGTCGACAGACCATTTCCACTTCTGAAAGAATGTGGGTCGAGAGCAAAATCGTACGATCTCGCCCGAGATCCTTGATCAACTCACGAAAGGAGCGGATCTGATGCGGATCCAAACCTGCGGTCGGTTCATCCAAAATCAACAACGGCGGATTATGAATCAAGGCATCCGCTAGGCCCACCCGCTGCCGAAATCCCTTCGAAAGGGTGCCAATAATCTTCTTCCGCACATCCGACAAACCACACTGATCCAGAACCAATCCTACCCGCTCCGTAATATCCTTGCGCGCAACTCTCTTCAATCGACCCCGATACTCCAAAAACTCCTCCACTCTCATCTCGGGATAAAGCGGAACATTTTCAGGCATGTATCCGATCCGCTGGCGAACTAGCAAGCTCTCCTCAGGTAATTTCGCCCCCGCCACCTCGATCTGCCCGTCTGTGGCAGGCAAGAAACCGGTAAGGATTCGCATCGTTGTGGATTTTCCCGCCCCATTCGGCCCCAAGAATCCCACCACCTCCCCCTTTTCCACAGAGAAGGAAATGCCCCGCACCGCCTCTCCTCCCGCATACTTCTTTGTTAAATTTTCAACTCGGATCATGGCGAATCGTAAATTTTAAGAACTATAGCCCAAAGGTCAAGCCCACCGCCGACAGAAAATCGCTCGACAAGACACCCCTTCCGCCGTTCTCCTTCTTTGTGCAAACGATCGCCATCTGCAACCAGAAAGGGGGCGTGGGGAAAACCACCACCGCCATCCACCTAGCCGCCGGAGCCGCCGAGGCAGGTCGTCGCGTCCTCCTTGTCGATCTCGACCCACAAGCCAATGCCACCAGCGGTCTTGGCCTCGAAATCGTCCGAGGCAAAAGTCTCTATCCCGTCCTCATCGGCAATTCCCAGGCCTTGGACATGCTCCAGCCTTCCCGCCAAGAGAATCTCCAAATCCTCTCCTCCGAGATGGATTTAGCAGGTGCCGAAATGGAACTCGCCACCCTCGAAAATCCCCTGCTCCGCGTCCGCGACGCCCTCGCACCCCTCCGCCACGATCCAGCTTTTGATCTCGTGATTCTCGATTGCCCACCCAGCGTCGGCCTCCTCATGACCAGTGCTCTCGTCGCCGCCGACAAAATCCTCATTCCTGTCCAATGCGAGTACTTTGCCCTTGAAGGAGTGGGAAAGATTCTCAGCCTGATCGAGCGAATCAAACAGGGGGATCACAATCCCACCCTCTCGGTTCTCGGCATTGTTCTAACCATGTACGACACCCGTACCCGCCTTAGCCAACAGGTCAGTCAAGATCTTCGCACCCATCTCGGAGAACAAGTCTTCCGCACCATTATCCCTAGATCCGTCCGTCTCGCCGAAGCCCCCAGTCACGGCCAAACCATTTACGAATACGATAATTCAGGAGCCGCCGCCACCAGCTACCGCCAACTCACCACCGAACTTCTCAGTCGGCTTGGATTCGCTTCACCCCCCTAGGCGTCGCCAAAAGGAGGAGATCTGCCCGCCGTCGACCAAAGATCCCCGCGCAAATCACCCCAGGTATCGCCTCCAACTCCTTCTCCGTCTTCACAGGGTTATTAACCTTCCATCCGTGCACATCCAAAATCTCCCCCCCATTGTCCGTCACAAATCCCTTCCTCCAAACCGGCCTGCCCCCCTTTTTTCTTATCTCCTTCGCCACCTGATCCCTTGCCATCGGAACCACCTCCAGCGGTATGGGAAACTTGCCCAGACGCTTGACCAACTTCGAATCATCCACGATGCAGATGAACTTTTTTGCCGCCGTGGCTATGATCTTCTCCCTCGTTAACGCACCCCCACCTCCCTTAGTCAGCCTCAACTTTGGATCCACCTCATCTGCCCCATCCACATACAACTTCACTCTCTTCGCCTGATTCAAATTCATCACTCGGATTCCCCTCTTTCGCAACGCCTGCTCCGTTCCCTTAGAACTGGGCACCGCCCCCCTCACCCACCCCTTCTTCAATCCCCGAATAAAATAAATCATCGTCGATCCCGTTCCTACCCCCAGCAGACAACCCTTCGGCACATAAGCTAAAGCCGCCTCCGCCGCCGCTCGTTTCAGCAAATTTAATTCCACTCTTCTTTTCTGGGATTTCCTCACGGTTGCGTCAATCTATCTTCAATGTCCCATCCCGCCCATCTTCATCTCGATTGCCCCTCTGGAATCAGTGGAGACATGTTTACTGCCGCTCTCCTGGATCTCGGTGTTCCCCTCACCCTCCTTCAAGAATCGATTCAGAACCTAAACCTACCCGAAAAGGTTTCCTTACAAAAAGAGCGCGCCATACGCGGTGGCCTCTCAGGCACTCGTTTTCTCGTTCAAGAAACGGCTCATCCCCACCCCCACCATCACGAGCATCATCATCACGGTCGTTCTTGGACCGATATTCGTGACCTTTTAAAAAAATCGAATCTCCTTCCAGCTGTTCGCGACTCCGCCCTCGCCATGTTTCTCCGGGTGGCTGAGGCCGAAGCCAAACTTCACGGCGTTCCTATCGAAACTGTCCACTTCCATGAAGTGGGTGCCGTGGACTCCATCGTCGATCTTGTCTGCGCCGCCGTCGGCATCCACTACCTCAAACTCGAAAATATCACCGCCTCCGTTCCCGTCGACGGTACCGGCTCGATCCAGTGCGCCCATGGCACCTTTCCTCTCCCCGCTCCTGCCACCGCCGAAATCCTTCGCGGCATCCCTATCCGCCAACTCGACGTACCCCACGAACTTACCACCCCCACCGGCGCCGCCATTCTCGCCCACTTCGTGAAAAAGTTTGGATCCATCGACTCCTTTGCCGCCGACAAAATTGGCTACGGGCTCGGCACCCGCGAGCTCCCAAGCCGACCCAACGTCCTCCGCGCTTTTCTCGGCACACCCTCTACGACTCCCTCCTCCTCACACGATTCCATCGTGGAAATACGTACCCACCTCGACGATATTACTGGTGAGCACCTCGCCCATGCCATCGACCGCCTCATGGCCGACGGCGCCCTCGACGCTGCCGCCCTCCCCCTCCTCATGAAAAAAGGTCGCCCAGGCTACCTCCTCACCGTTCTTGCAGAACCAGCGGACGCTGAAAAACTCGCCACCATAGTCCTTCGCGAAACCACCGCCTTCGGCGTCCGCTTCGAACGAGTAGAACGCCGTACTCTTCGTCGCAAAGAAAAAACTGTCAACACCCCCTACGGACCTATTCGAGTTAAACTCGGCTACCTCAACGATGCCCTCGTCCAAATCCATCCCGAAGATGCCGACTGCCGTAAATCCGCCACGGCCGCTGGCATTTCATACTCTGAAGTCAGCGCCTCCGCCCGATCCCTCGCCCGTTAACCTAATTATCCCCTACCTCTTCGCGTCGCCTCTGCCAGGGAAGTGTGACCGTAATTCTAAAACCCGTCCGCCGGTAGGGCGCATCATCCGTGATGCGCCGATTGAACCGCTCAAACCTAAATCGTCCGGTAGGGACGACCATCCTCGGTCGTCCTAGTTCTTTTCTAAAAGGAAAAGAACGTAAACAAGCGTTGGATATTCGAATTTGTTCGCCCAACTAGGCGGCCTCGGAGATGCCGCCTCTACCTAAACTTCCAGCTTCAAAACCACCTTCCCACTTTCACACATCCGCGCGAAAGCGCGTCCCGCAACCGCGGGAGTACATTCTCACATCTAAAATTCCTTTACGACTCTACCCCGTACTCTTCTCGGGGCTTTGCGCGCGTAAGCGCGTCCCGGGAATGCGGGACGTGAGCAATTCCTCCCCTAATTCACCGGCCAAAACAGCAATCGCCCACAGTTCTCGCACGTCGCACCCATATTTCCTGCTTTGGCAGATATCGCCGAGCCAGCGGTTAACTTCATATGGCAACCCCCACAGTTCGTGCCATGGACCACCGGCACCACCGCCACATCTTTCTTACTCGCCATGATTCTCCGGTACTTACCTAAAACTCCCTCATCGAGTCCCGCCGCCAGCATCTCAATCTCCTTCGCCGAATCCGCCAGCCGCGTCTCCAACTCAATCTTCTTCTTACCTTGCTCCAACTCCTTCGCCGTCACCTCCGCTTCACGGCCCTTCGCCGCCTCAATCTCAATCGCCGCCGCCTTCTTCGCCTTTTCCCCCCGATCCATTAACTCCAACTCTCGATCCTCAATCTCATGCACCTCTTTCTCTTCTCGCGCAATTTCTGTACCCAGAGCAGAAAACTCCTCGTTCTTGCGCGTCTCAAACTGCTGGATCTTGTAGCGCGCCACCTTCGCTCGATGAGTAGCCGCCTCCAACTCTAAATTCTTCCGCTCCACCTCCGTACTCTGCGCCTCCAACCGCTTCTTTTCCGCTCCCGCCCGTATTTCCAACCGCTTTGCCTCCAACGCCTTCATCTCCGCAGGCCAAACCGCCAACTCCCGCGTTAACCGCGCATGCTTTTGTTCTCGATCCTGCAATACCAGCAGTTTCTCCATTTCAGGGGGCATTCCGCTCATTTTACTATCCTCGCCATCTTTTCAACATACTTGGCCAGCAGGTCGCACTCCAGATTCACTTTATCCCCCGCCTTGCGATCCCGCAGCGTCGTCACCTCATAAGTATGGGGAATAATCCAAACATTAAATCGCCGCCCCTCGACCCTGCCAATCGTCAAACTGATCCCATCAATCGCCACACATCCTTTCGGCACCACGTACCGCTCCATTCCTGCAGGTACCTCCGCTTCCAGCTCCCAGTCCTCCCCCGACCTCCCCCATTTCACCACCTCCGCCGTACCGTCGATATGACCCGTCACAAAATGCCCCCCCACCTTTCCATCCGCCCGCAAAGAACTCTCCAAATTCACCCGCGTCCCCACTTGAACCGACTGCAAGTTGGTCTTCTCTTTCGTCTCATCCAATAAATCGAAAATCAACTTCTTCCCCTTCGCCTCCGTCACCGTCAGACAACAGCCGTTCACCGCCACGCTGTCCCCAATCTTCACCCCCGCTGCAATTCCCCCGACCTCCACCTCCAAACTCCACCCCTTACCTCGGCGTGTCACCGCCTGCACTACTCCCGCCTCTTCAACAATCCCCGTGAACATACTCTTAATTCGCTCCTTCCAGCTTTCCACGCAAGCACAGGTCTTCCCCCGCGCACGACATCACCGCCTCTCGCCAACTCCAACTCGACCAATCCACCACCCGCGCGATTCCCTTTTTTCCGTCCCCCACCAGAATCGGAGCCAAATAAATCACCACCTCATTCACTTTACCAGATTTGATCAGCCCACGAGCCACCTCGGCTCCTCCCTCCACCAGCAATCGTGAAACTCCCCTGCGATGCAGATCCTTCAAAACCTCCGACCACGTTTTCCTCCGATAGACCAACGTCCGATCTTTATCCCGACCCCGAAAAAGCTTGGCTCCCTTAGGCAACTTTCCTGATCTTGTCACCACCACCCTCCACGGTTGCTCCCCCACTCCGACCCTTCGCACTGTCAGTCGCGGATTATCTTTCCGCACCGTCTCCGCCCCCACCAAAATTGCATCACACCCCGCCCGCAACTTCTGTACCTCCGCCCGCGCCTTACCACCTGTCACCCACCTCTTCTCATGCACCGCCAAATATCCATCCAACGTCATCCCCAATTTCAATATCACCCAAGGCTCTTTTTTTGTCGTCCAGTGCCGATAATCCTCATTTAACTTATCGCACTCTTCCCGCCTCACCCCCCGAGTTACTTTGATTCCCGCCCGGCGCAATATCCTTTCCGCCCGCCCTCCATTCCTGAGGTCCACATCTCCACTCCCATAGATCACCTCCCGAATTCCAGATGCGGTAATTAAATCGGTACACGCTGGAGTCCTCCCCTGCGTTGAGCACGGTTCCAACGTCACATACAACTTTGCCCCCTTCGCTTTCACCCCCCCCTTCCCCAACGCTACTACCTCCGCATGCGCCCCCCCCGCCCTCGCATGAAAACCCTCCCCTACCACTCTCCCGTTTTTAACCACCACCGCCCCCACCCTCGGATTCGGCCGCGCCCGCTCCCCGGCTCTACCAGCCAGCCTGAGAGCTCGCTTCATCCAAAGCTCGTCCGCATTTCGATGAAGCAACTTCCTCATTCAACCACTCTAACCATAAATTCTGTGCGTTCCCAAATCGACCGTAAACACCGTATCTCCCTCCAGATAAAAAACTGCCCGTAAATCTTTTTGTGCTGCAGACAACTGATAAAATTCCCGCCAAAAGGTTTCCGAAGCCCTGAACTTGTATTTCAACGTTCCGCGCTGGGCGGCTCTTCCCTTAAAGTTGCCTCCATGGCCACGTGCCGACCTTCAGCTATATCTTTCATTCCCTTACGAAAAGATTCTGGCACCTCCCCCACGGTAATTTCCCCCAACTTATCCCACACGATTGCCCGATCCTGAGCGGAGAGTTTTGGAAGCTCTTTAAGAATCTCTGCCACGCTCATCTACTCTTTTTAGCTCAAAACATGACCTCTTCAACCTCAACCTAAAGCCACCTTCCCTACTCCCCAAGTTTCGTAATCGCCCGCTCAGACCTCCCCAACCCCTGCCTCGCCTTATCCAGCACTCCATTCACAAATTTTCCCGATTCATCCGTGCTCAACGCCTTCGCCACCTCAATCGCCTCGTTCAAAGCAGAAATCGGAGGCACGTCATCCGCAAACTTCATCTCCCACAACGCCAACCGCAGAATCGCTCGATCGACCGGCGCCATTCGACCCGGCTCCCAGTTCGTCACCAGCTTCCTCAACTCCGCATCCACTTCCGCCTGCTTAGCCACAACCGCCCGAATCCGCTTTTCCGCAAACTCACGCACCCCTCCCTCCGCCTCCGTTTGCACCCATAAATTCTTCAACGCCTCATCCAGCGCTATCCCCTTCACCCCAACCTCCCACTGGTAGAGAAACTGTGCCGCTAATATCCGACCCTCCCTGCGCTTACCGGCCACGACCCACCCCCTTTACTTTCCACATTCGCAAAGCCGCCTCAGCCGCTTCTTTACCTCGATTCAACTTTCCCAAACATCGCGCCTTAGCCTGCCTCTCCGTCTTTACTCCCACTAGGTGATGCAAAATCGGCACCTCGGTCTCGAGCATCATCCGCATCAAAGCTTCCGTAGCCGACTTTAAAATCAGATCCGCATGTAAGGTCTCCCCCTGCCACACCAACCCCAAGGCCAACACCGCATCCGGCTTTTTCTTTAAAGCCCTCTTCACCGCCAAGGGAACCTCAAACGTTCCCGGCACCCTCACCACCTCCACTCCATGTCCTAGCAACACTTTCCGGGCTGCTTTCACCATTCCCTCGGCGTATTTCCAATGATAATCCGCTACCACAATAATAAATTTCCCTTTCTTCATAGCCGATGCCCCATTTTCTTCTTTTTCGTCGCTAAATATTTTCGGTTGTGCAGATTCGGCCGTGTCCGAATCGGCACCTGATCCACCAACTCCAACCCATACCCCGCCAACCCCACCACCTTCTTTGGATTGTTCGTCAGCAACCGCATCCGCCTCACCCCTAAATCAGTCAAAATCTGTGCACCGATCCCATACTCTCTCAAATCAGCCGAAAACCCCAATTTCCGATTCGCCTCTACCGTATCAAAACCCTTTTCCTGCAACCGATACGCATGAATCTTCGCCGGCAACCCAATCCCTCTTCCCTCCTGCCGCATGTATACCAGCACCCCCTTTTTCTCCTGCGCAATTCTTCTCAAAGCGTCGTGCAACTGATTTCCACAATCACACCTCCTCGAGGCAAACACATCCCCCGTTAAACATTCGCTGTGCACCCGCACCAACACTGCATCCTTCGCCTTCGGCTTTCCCTTCACCAAGGCCAAGTGATGACTCCCATCCGTCACCGTCCGATAAAGATATAAATCAAACATCCCGTAATCGGTCGGCAACTTCACCACCTGCTCTCGCACCACCAACCGCTCCTTCCTTCTCCGATACTCAATCAAATCCTGAATCGTCCCCAGTTTCAGTCCGTGCTTCTTTTTAAACTCCATCAAATCCGCCCAACGCGCCATCGATCCGTCTGCCTTCAAAATTTCACAAATCACCGCTGCATCCCCCAACCCCGCCAACTTCGCCAAATCCACCGCCGCTTCCGTATGCCCCGCCCGCACCAGCACCCCACCCTCTTTGGCCCGTACTGGAAAAATATGACCTGGCTGCACCAACTCACTCGCCTTCGGATTCGGTCGGCCCAAAACCCGTAACGTCGCCGCTCGATCGTGAGCACTAATCCCTGTCGTGATCCCCCTCGCTGCATCCACCGAAACGGTGAAATCCGTTCCAAATCTTTCCTCGTTCCGTGGCACCATCCGACTCAATCCCAACTTCTCCGCCCGCGCCTGCGATACCGGCGCACAGATCAATCCCCTCGCTTCTCGCGCCATGAAATTAATCAGAGCAGGAGTCACACTCCTCGCCGCTAACACCAGATCTCCCTCGTTCTCTCTTTGTGCATCGTCGGTCATGATCACCATCCGGCCCTTCCTCATGGCTGCAATCACCTCCTCAATCCGATCCGCTCCTTGGGGCTTTTTCATACTCCCAACCCAGCTTTCACCACTTTCTCCGCCGCCGCCAACGCCTTCCCGATTCCCGTAGCGTCCGCACCCGACCCTTGCGCCATATCAGGTCGACCCCCACCCTTGCCCCCCACTTCCACCGCCGCCGCCTGAATTATCTTTCCCGCCTGCACCCTCTTTGCCGCCTCAGCAGTGCACAACGCAACCATCGGTACTTTCCCGCCTTCTTTGCCAATCAAAAATAGCACCACCTCCCCTTCTCTCTTCAGCCGATCCGCCAATACGGGAAGATATCCATTCGGCACTTCCCCCATATCTGCCCCCAACCACTTGATTCCGCTACAAATCGTTCCCTTAGCCCACAAATCTTTTCCATCTTGCTCCGCCCGCTTCTGCATCTCCGCCATTCGATCCTTCGCCGCCTGCTTGTCCCCCTCCCGCGCCGCCCCCTCCGCTAGCCCCAACTCCAAATCTCGTTTCTTAACCAAATCCCACAACTCCTCCGGAGTCTCCTTCCCTCTTTCTATTGAAAGTCTGGCTGTTCCCGCCTTCTTCTTTTCTAACGCAGCCCACTTCTCCTCCTGCTTCTTCATCTCCTCACGGCACCAATCCACCAGCGCCACTCCCGCTACCGCCTCAATCCTTCGTACCCCAGCCGCAATCGCCGACTCCGCAATAATCTTTACCGAGCCGAGGAGTCCGCTCGCCTTGGCATGGGTCCCTCCACACAACTCTTTCGAAAATCCACCAATGTCCACCACCCGCACCGTTGTTCCATACTTATCTCCAAAAAACTGTAAAATCGTTGAATCGTCCTTCACTTCTGCAAAGGCCTTCTCCGTGCAGACCACCTCCACATTTGCCTTCGTCTTGCTCCCCACCATCTCCTCAATCTTCCCCAACTCCTCCTCAGTTAATCCTCGTAAGTGGGAAAAATCAAAACGCAATCGGTCCGGACCCACATACGAACCCTTCTGCCTCACACCCACCCCACACACCTCCCGCAAAGCCCAGTGCAGTAAATGGGTCGCCGTGTGGTGAGCCTCAATCCTCCCCCTACGCTCCGTATCCACCTTAACCTTCACCGGCAGTTTGATCTCCTTTGTTTCGATCACTCTCTCCGTCACATGCACCGTCGCCCCCCCCGCTCCCTTCACCGTCGCTACCACTTTCACCTTCCCCCCGTCCCACTCGATCCAACCCGTATCCCCCACCTGTCCACCCATCTCTGCATAAAAAGGTGTCGGCGATAAATAAACCCGCCCCTTCGCTCCTCCCTCCCCCACTTCCGCAACCGCTTCCACCTCCAACTTTTCCACCTTTCCCTCTTCACTCTTTTCGTATCCTGTAAAATAAGTCGGCCAATCTGGCCCTTTCGCATCCTCGACCAAAATCGTCGATTTCGACTGCGACTTCCGCGCTCTCTGCCTTTGCTCCTCCATCGCCTTTTCAAATCCTGCCCCATCCACCTCCATCCCCCTCTCCCTTGCCAGCAATTGAGTCAGATCCAGAGGGAAACCATACGTGTCATACAAAGCAAAGGCATCTTCCCCTCGAATCATCTTTCCACGTTCCAAGGTCAACTTATCAAATATCGCCAACCCTCTTTCCAACGTCCTCGAAAACGAAGCCTCCTCTCCCACCAAGACCGAACGAATATCCTTCTCGTGCGTTTTCAATTCTGGAAAAGCCTCCCCCATCGTCCGAATCAAGGTGCCCGACAACTCCGCCAGAAACCCCTCGGGCAGCTTTAATCGACGCCCGAACATCACCGCCCTTCTCAAAATCCTTCGCAAAACATAGCTTCGTCCCTCATTCCCAGGAACAATCCCGTCCGCAATCGAGAAGGATAACGTTCGCACATGATCCGCCAGCACCCGAAAGATACAGTCGTTCATTTCTTCTCCACTCAAATCACTTCTTTTCTGGGGTACCCGCGCCCCGTACTTGTGCCCCGACTCCTTTTGGATCTCCGCGAAAATTGGAGCAAATAGATCGCTATCATAGTTCGAAGGCTCGGCAGCGAAGTTCTTAAACCCATTCGTCGTCGCCATAATTCCCGCCACCCTCTCAAGCCCCATCCCCGTATCCACATGCCGCTCCGGGAGTGGCTTAAACTTACCTCCGGGCTCAGCGTTAAACTGAATAAAGACCAAGTTCCAAATCTCTAAACAGCGGGAATCCCCTTGGTTCACCAGCTTCCCCTGCGTCTTTCCGTCAGGCGTCAGATCCACGTGAACCTCGGAACACGGCCCGCACGGCCCCGTCTCCCCCATCATCCAAAAATTGTCCTTCGCATTCCCCATCACCACATGGATGGCAGGATCTAGCCCCACTTTTTTAAACTTTTCTACCCAGTAACCGTGCGCTTCCGCATCGAACTCCGCCGGATCTCCTGGCCCTGGCTTGTAGACTGTCGCATAAAGACGAGCAGGCGGGAATTTCCACACCTCAACCAACAGCTCCCACGCCCAGTCGATCGACTCCTTTTTAAAATAATCTCCGAAGGACCAGTTTCCCAACATCTCGAAAAAGGTGTGGTGATAGGTATCAAACCCTACGTCCTCCAGATCGTTGTGCTTTCCACCCGCCCGAATACACTTCTGCGTGTCAGCCGCTCGTGCCGGAGAATGGGGAAATTTAGCCTGACCCAGAAAAATCGGCACAAACTGATTCATCCCCGCATTGGTGAAGAGCAAATTCGGCGAAGTCGGCATCAAACTGGCCGAGGGCACGATCGTATGGCTCTTCCCACGGAAGAACTCCAAGAACCCTTTTCTGACTTCAGCCGATTTCATAGAACTAATTGATGATCATACCCTAACCCCCACCCCTCGCCAAGACCCTAGAAACAATTGAGTCCGACCCCTTCCATGGCATCGGGGCCTGTCCGACCTTCTCAAGCAATCAAAAATCAAACATCCGCGCGCAATCGCGTCCTCTTCCTTACACCCAGCCCATCTTCATTTTCCCCACCTCGCTAATCATCGACTGCGTCCACGCAGGTTCCCAAACCAACTCCACTTCCGCCTCATTCACCCCCGCTACTGACAAAACCTTATTGCGTGCATCTGCCTGAATCGTCGGGCCCATTCCACAACCAGGCGCCGTCAGCGTCATCTTTACCTCCGCTCGCGATCCCCCCGCAGCCAAAGGCTTCAACTCCACACTGTAGACCAGTCCCAAATCCACTACGTTGACAGGAATCTCTGGGTCAAAAACTTCCTTCAACTTCTCCCAAACCTTTTTTTCATCCGCCGGCTCGCTCGAGTCTGTCTCCGTAGCCACCACCACCACCTTCAACAGACCCAACGCATCCTGATCCTTCTCTTCAATCCTCGCTAATCCAAACGCCCCCGCCACCGTATGACTCCCCCCCAACGACTGAGTCAACGTCACCTCCGTGTCCTTCGGTAAAATCAACGGCGAGCCCGCAGGGATCGCTGTCGCCGGCACTTCCCGTAACAGCTTTGTTTGATCTCCAGGTTTCATCTTATTTTTACGAGCAATCTCCCGCTTTCCTTAATTTGCCAGTCCCTGCAACGTCCGAACATCCAACGCCTCTTCCTCGATCTGACCTTGAACCTTGGGACGAGTAACAATCCTCTCGGCCATTTTCGGTCCCGCCTTCATCGTGGCAAACTTTGCCGCTACCGCCACCCTCACCGCCTCCCCAATCCCCTTCTCTGGTAAACGGGCAATCACCTCTTCAAAAAAACCATGCGCCAAAAGTTGCGCCCCCGTCCGAGGATCGATCCCCCGCGCCATCAAATAGAAAAGCTGATCCCGATCGATCTGTCCCGTCGTCGCCCCGTGCGTACAACGCACATCATCATTCAAAATTTCCAGCCCAGGCATCGAATTCGCCTCCGCCTCAGGATTTAAGAGCAAATTCCGATTGTTCTGGTACGCATCTGTCTTCGCCGCCCCAGGCGCCACCCGAATCAAACCCTTGAAAATGGATTTCGAACGATCATCCAACGCATTTTTATAAAGTAGATCACTCCACGTATTCGGCACGTCATGACACTGCAATGTCCGCTGATCAAACTCCTGCCGCTCAGACCCTACGGATAACCCCAGCATCTCGCTTCGCGCCCCACTCCCTGCCATCGTGCTCCGACTTTCCTGTCGCGCATAGGCCGCTCCCAAATTCACAAAAAGACTTCGCGCCTCCCCATCCCTCTCCACCCGCGTTGAATTCAGCTGAAAACTAGTCACCTTTGAGCCCCACTCCTGCAGACTGACGTACTCCACCTTCGCCCCAGCCCCCACCAGAAGATCATTTAGCCCACAGGCCAATCCTGCCCCTCCCGCCTCAGTCGAGCCCAAGAAATCTACCACCGTCACTTTCGCGTTTTCCCCTGTAACGATCAGGGTGTGAGGAAAAACAGCCGACTCGTTCCCATCCAACCAATGAAACGAAACCAACGGCAACTTCACCTCCACGTTTTTCGGTACAACAATCAACACCCCCGCTGATGCGTTCGCTGCGTGCAGGGCGGCAAACTTTTGTGCCCCCAGATCTACCGGGTGCGCCATAAAGTGCTTTTCGAGCAAAGCGGGATGCTTCTGCAACGCCCCCGCAAGAGATTCAAAAACCACCCCTTGTTTCGCCAGCTCTTCTCCCCCTTCAATGTGCAGAAGCCGGTCGTTCGAGAAGACCGCTTTCGCCGCATGCGGAAAAGAAGCCGTACTCCGTTTCAGCAGAGCCTCGGCCGACGTACTTCCTTTTTGACCGGGCTGAAAATCCCCCAACTGAATTGCAGCAATCGTGGCAAACCGCCAATCCTCATCGCTCCGCCGAGGCATCGGCATCGCTTGAAACTTTTTCCAAGCTTCCGCTTTCCTCTCCTGCCACCAACTTACAGGCGCCGACCCATTCTGGCCCACAGGGCTTTGCCCGTTTTTACCCGCCATAAAAATATCAGGCGCCGTTACTGCCGATCGCCTCCACCGGACAACCTTCCATCGCTTCTTTCGCCAGCTTCTGCTCCTCGACGCTTTCCGGTTGCTTGTAAACAAAAGAGTAGCCCCCATCGTCATTCCGCTTAAAGCTGTTCGGCGCAGTTTCGCGACAAAGATCGCAATCAATGCACTGGTTATCTACGTAGTAGGCTCCCGCGATGTTTTCGGGGTAGCGGTTAGCGGTATCGGCCATGGTCGTTATTCTCCTCTTCGATGGATTCTTTTTTTAACCGACCGACCCCTCCATCTCGAGGTCGATCAGCCGTTTCAGCTCCACACTATATTCCATCGGGAATTGGCGGACGAGTTCATTGACGAACCCATTCACGCTTAGGCTCATCGCCTGGCCTTCCGACAATCCCCTTTGCTGCATGTAAAAAATCTGCTCCGCACTCACTTTCGAGACACTCGCTTCGTGCTGTACGGAATTGCCTTCTCCCCGTGTCACAATCGCAGGGTAGGTATCCGTCCTCGATTCCGTATTGATCAACAAGGCATCACACTCCGTGTTGTTCTTGCACCCCTTCAAATGTCGCGGGATGTGCACCAATCCTCGGTAGGTGGCCCGGCCCGACCCGATCGAAATCGATTTCGAAATAATATTCGAGGTCGTCTCATCTGCCGCATGAATCATCTTCGCACCCGTATCCTGATGCTGCCCATTATTCGCCAAAGCAATTGAAAGAACTTCGCCCCGCGCCTTCCGCCCCTTCAAAATCACTCCGGGATACTTCATCGTCAAACGCGAACCAATGTTGCAATCAATCCACTTGATCTCCGACTCCTCATGCGCCAACCCACGCTTCGTCACCAAATTAAAAACGTTCGGACTCCAGTTCTGCACCGTGATGTACTGCAGTTTCGCCCCCTTCATCGCCACCAACTCCACCACTGCACTATGCAAGGTCACCGAATCAAATTTAGGCGCCGTGCACCCTTCCATGTAGGTCAACTCCGCTCCCTCATCCACAATGATCAAAGTCCGCTCAAACTGGCCGAAATTTTCCGCATTGATTCGGAAGTACGCTTGCAGAGGATGCTTCACCTTCACCCCCTTTGGAACATATATAAAAGAGCCCCCCGAAAAGACCGCACTATTTAATGCGGAAAACTTATTATCCGCCGTAGGAATCACCTTCCCAAACCACTTCCTAAAGATCTCAGGATGCTCCTTCAAACCCTCTCGGCTTCCGACAAAGATCACCCCTTGCTCCGCCACTGCCTTCTTAATGTTTGAGTAGGCCGCCTCGCTGTCAAACTGCGCCTCCACCCCCGCCAAAAATGCCCTCTCCTTCTCCGGAATCCCTAACCTCTCAAAGGTCCGCTTCACATCATCAGGCACCTCATCCCAAGTCCGCTTCGGCTTTGCCCCTTTTGATAGGTAGTAGCGAAAATCATCGAAATGAATATTCTCCAGATCCTTACTCGCCCAATGAGTCGGCAAAGGCTTCTCGCGAAAAATCCTCAGCGCTTTCTTTCGAAACTCGCGAACCCAGTCCGGATCCTCTTTTACATCACAAATGTAATCGATCGTCTTCTCCGTCAGCCCCGTCCCAGCATCAAAAGCGTAATCCTCGGGATAGGAAAAGTTTCCCTCATCCTGATCAATTTTCAGGTCCGGCTTTTCTAAGGTTGTTACTTCGCTCATATTTTTACACAGTCGCCAGGTTTTCCACCCAGTCGTACCCTTTCTTTTCCATTTCCAAGGCAAGCTCCTTCGGGCCGCTCTTCACGATCCGGCCATCTACCATCACGTGCACCACATCGGGCACGATGTAATCCAGCAAACGCTGATAGTGGGTGATTACTAAAACCCCCATCTTCGGACCCCGCAAGCTATTCACCCCGTGGGAGACAATCTTCAGAGCATCAATATCTAACCCCGAGTCGGTTTCATCCAACACCGCATACTTCGGCTCCAGCATCGCCATTTGTAAAATCTCATTCTTCTTCTTTTCCCCTCCGGAAAATCCATCATTCACCGCCCGAGAAGTGAAAGATCGATCGATCTTCAACAGATCCATCTTTTTGTAGAGCTCGTTGTAATACTCCACCGCATCGACCTCCTGCCCTTCAGGACGCCGCGCATTCAATGCTGCCCGCATGAAATTCGCAATCGTCACTCCGGGAATCTCGCTGGGGTACTGAAACGCTAGAAAGAGACCCTCCCGCGCCCGCACGTCTGGATCCAAACCCAAAATCGTTTTTCCATCCAACAAAACATCTCCCCCCGTCACCTCATAATCAGGATGCCCCGCCATCACTTTAGCCAAGGTACTCTTGCCCGACCCATTCTTCCCCATAATCGCATGCACTTCTCCCTTTGGAATCGTCAAGTTCAGCCCGTGCAGAATTTCAGTGCCGTTGATTGACGCTTTAAGTCCTTTGATTTCGAGCGAGTTCTTCATTTTGTTTTTCCTTTTTCCAGATGTCCTCGAAAAACCAGTTCCACCGAATCGGCGCTGTAGTTTCCGGGTAACACCTTCACCAAATCCTTCATCATCCCCTCCGGCACTGGCACATCGTAAACCCGCCCCGTCTCCCGACAGTGAAAATGGGCATGCGGGGAAAGATTCGGACAGTACCGCGTCGGCTCTCTCTCGATATTCACCTGCTTCACCAGCCCGCAGGTCACCAGCGCTTCCAAGCAATTATATACCGTGGCCATCGAAATCGTCGGCATCCTTGATTTTGTCCGCGTGTACACCTCATCCGCCGTCGGATGATTCCGTTCGTCCAACAAAACGCTGAAGACCATCTCCCGCTGGGGAGTCGTTCGCTGACCAGCGTGATCCAAGGCATCACTCAAGGCGCCCCGATCCATTTGCTTAAGGGTCTTCATCAGCCCACCAACATAGTTTAGAATTATTCTAAATCAAATTCTAAATGGAGATCCGAGAGTTCAAGTATTTTAAGTATCTAATAATCATATACTTGAAGTTGGATTAGCTCTTTTTCGATCCGACCAAACCTTACAAATTCCCTTCATCCGAGAGAGAATGTAATAGGTAGTTTGACTCCTCACCCGCACCAACTGCGCTCCCACAATCTTCGGCACAAAATCACTCGCCAACTCCATCACCGCCTTCGGTGTCACTCCCTCTAACCCTTTACACAAAATCGCCGCCATCGCTTTGGTCAGCGTCTGCACCTGCGGTCCCAGCGTCATCCGAAAATGACTCCGCCCCTCTCCATCCACCTGCAAAAAAACCCCCACCGTATCCGCGCACTCCTCGTCCTTTCGCACATCCTCCAAATCAAACTTCTCCCCATCCTTGGGTTCGAAATTTTTTGTCGTCAGGCTGTAAGAAACCAAACTCTCCCTCTTTTCCTCGTCCGGCAAATGCTCGAAGAGCTGGACAATCTCCTGAAGTTTTTCGGGATATTCCATTTTTAGACTTTCGACCTAGCCACGGCATCCCTCTTCGTCCACTCCCAAAGCCGATCCAGCTCCGCCGCCAAATCCTTCTTGGCCTTTTCCAGATCCTCATTCACCACCACTCTCTGCTTTCCAAAAAAGTAGCACTTCATCTTCGGTTCCGTGCCCGATGCCCGCACCGCCACCCGATATCCCTCTCCCAAATCAAACATCAACATACGCTCCTTCGGAATCTCCTTCCCATCCACATCCCGATGCAACCCCTTCTCATAATCCTGCGCCCCCACCACCTTCCTCCCTCCCCACAACTCTGGCGGACTCTTCTGATAACTACCCACTGCCTGCGCAATCTGCTTTGCACCCTCCGCCCCAAGCATCTCTAATGTCCCCAACTTCTCCAAATAAAGCCCATGCTTCCGATAAATTTGGTCCATTTCCTCCAATAAGTTCCGCCCATGCGACTTTGCCCATGCCGCCGCCTCCACCAACATCAATGCCGCCCCATTCGCATCCTTGTCCCGCACAAAATCCCCACCGCTGTATCCGTAGCTCTCCTCCCCACCAAAAACAAAAAAGGTGCTCTTCTCCATCCTTTTCTTTCTCCACTCCTCCGCCCCCATCTTGCCCCGACCCCCCGCCTCCTTTTCATACACACCCAACTTCTCTCCAATATATTTGAACCCGGTTAACGTCTCCACACACTTCATCCCAGCCGATCTCGCCAACTCCTTCTGCAAATCGGTGGTCACAAAAGTTTTAATCAAACAACAGCTCTTCTCCTGCCCAGGTTGAATCCATCCCCGTGCCCGCATCCGCTCCATCCGATACGCCGCCAACAACGACCCGATCTGGTTCCCCGTCAACAGTGGATAATTTCCACTCTTATCCCGTACTGCCACCCCCATCCGATCCCCATCCGGATCGGTCGCCACCACTAGATCCGCCTTCTCCCTCTTCGCCTGCTCAATCCCCATTGCCAACGCCTCCCCATTCTCGGGATTGGGGGACTTAACCGTCGGAAATCTTCCATCCCCCACCGCTTGCTCCTTCACCAACGAAACCTTCACCCCCACCCTCTCCAGTAAATGGGGCGCAATCCTCACCCCTGTTCCATGCAAAGGCGTAAACACCACCCGCAAATTAGTCCCCTCCTTTTTTAACATCTCCCCCTCAATCACCAACTCTTGCAAGGCCTCCAGATAGGCCTCATCGATCTCCTTTCCGATCCTCACCACCTTTCCGCCCGCTTTCACCTGCGGATTCACCTCAGGCTCAAGCACCGACTCCACCTCCCGAATAATTCCCGAGGCGTGCGGTTCCACAATCTGTGCCCCATCCGAAAAATAAACCTTATACCCATTATCATGGGACGGATTGTGACTCGCCGTCACCACCACCCCTGCCTGTGCTCCCAAATATCGCACCGCAAAAGAAAGCTCAGGCGTCGAACGATCCTCCGCAAAAAGATACGCTGTCCCCCCAGCCGCCACTACGGTCCTCGCGGCCAACTCCGCAAATTCATTCGAGAAAAATCTCGTGTCATGCGCAAACACCACGCTCGGCACTTCTTTCGGAAAAGATTTTTTTAAATAATTCACCAACCCCTCCGTCGCCCTCGCCACATTTTCATAATTCATACAGTTCGTTCCCACCGCCGGAAACTCGGGCCTACCCAGCTCCGCCACCTTCCCCCTCTCCGCCTCCGTCACCACCTGCCCAATCGTCCGCCCACGTAACCCTCCCGTCCCAAAGGCCAACCTCCGAAAAAACCGATCGCTCAACTCTCCCCACTCCCCTGCGCCCACCAGTGCACCCAAACTCACCTGTTCCAAACTCCCCTCCTTACCACCCACGAAAGTTTTCTTTATATTGTCCCCCGATTCAGCTGAAAGATGGCCCGCCACCACCGCGCCAGTCACCTGATCAACTATTTTGTTGTTCCCCATAATCCCTTCTACCCAGCCCACTCTTCCTAGGCGAGATTCCAATCCGAGGTTTCGCTCGCACCCACCGCACCCTCTCCGCTATCCCCAATCTATGCCCCTACGCTGGTTCGTACGAGGAGACCTCGATGGCCTCGTCGGTCTTTTCATCGACAACCTTCTCCTCCTCTTCCTCATTCTCTCACTCGTCCCGCCCGTCTGCGGTATTCCCGTTGAAATCGTCGTCTCCCATATCCTGCCCGCCGCTGCCCTCTCCATCCTCGTCGGAAATCTTTTCTATGCTTGGCAAGGCCGTCGCCTCGCCCTTCGCACCGGTCGCACCGATGTCACCGCCCTCCCCTTCGGCATCAATACCGTCAGCCTCATGGCCTACCTCTTCCTCATCATGGGTCCACTCTGGCAAAAAACCCACGACGCCGACCTCGTCTGGAGTGCTGGCATCTTCGCCTGCTGGGTCGGCGGAATTCTCGAACTCCTCGGCGCCTTCCTCGCCGATCCCCTTCGCCGCTGGCTTCCCCGCGCCGCCCTTCTCGCCCCTCTCGCGGGTATCGCCCTCACCTTCATCGCCATGCCTTTCGTTTTTAAAATTTATGCCAACCCCGCCATCGCTCTCTTTCCCATGCTCCTCGTCCTCTTCGCCTACGCCGGAAAAATTCGCCTACCTCGCGGAATTCCTGCAGGACTCGCCGCAATTCTACTCGGCACGCTCGTCGCTTGGACTCTCCACCGCTTCGGCCTCGCCCCCACCCCTCCACCTGTGCCCACTTCCCCGCTCGGCTTCTATCTTCCTCATCCCGCTTTCGATAAACTCTTCTCCTTTTTCCAACGCGAAGGCGCCGGGGCCTTCTTCTCCGTCATCTTTCCCATGGCCCTCTTCAACGTCATCGGCTCTCTCCAAAATCTCGAAAGCGCCGAAGCCGCCGGCGACCGCTACGCCACCCGCTCCTCCCTCTCCGTCAACGGACTCTCCACCCTCCTTGCCGCTTTTCTC
>CANIEM010000016.1 GCA_947466515.1 Verrucomicrobia subdivision 6 bacterium
CCATAGCGAAAAGGAATCCCTGAAATTCGCGGGGAGAGAATTAAGAGAGCTCCAAGCAGACCCGATCCTATCCAGCCATAGGTCAATAGGAAGGTGGATGCGGGTACGAGTCGGCCATAACTTAAGAATGAGATTGGTAATAGCCGAGAGAGAAGTGGAATGAGGAGTTGAATGGTGGAGATGATCTGGAGTCCGCCTGCAAGGAGGGACCAAAAAATAGAGCCCCCAAGAAGAACCAGAGAAGCGCTCGAAGCTTTGGAATAAGGAGCAGAGGAGGATGTCATGGTTTTTTCGTAGTTGGTGGGACAGGAAGGGTTGGTGCAGGGGGTGCTTTGGGCAAAGAATTAGTTGAGAGCTGTGCGCCAGGACTTTTTGCTTGGGCATTGGTTGGGGATGTAGCTACGACGTTGGGGACCTCTGCGATGGGTAGTTCTGGGTAGAGGGGGGCACCCGCCGCAGAAATAGCGGAGGGCTGGATGGTGGTAATGGCGTAGGCAGGATGAGGTGGGTTCAGGCGCAGGGTGGCGACGGTAAGTTGCATCGCCTTTTCAATAGGAATATGTGCAACTCCTTTGTCTTTTTCGACCCAACCGAAGGTGGTGGCTAGCTTTTGTTGCTCTTCCTGTGTTTTTTTAAGTTTTTCGATCCGGATTTTTGCGGCCGATTCGGTAACGGTTTGAGGGGTTACGCCAAAGGGACGGAGCATAAAGGTTACGCTGGCGAGCGCGAGAAAACCGATGGCCAGCCAAAGCCCAGGAAGATAGGGATGGCGCCGTTGGCTCAAGGAGCTGGAGGATTCGCTCATAACCAGTTTGTTACCGCCAAGCTATCGCGAAGGCGGGGGTCGCGAGGTGGGAATATCGAACCACGAGAAAGCAGCCAAATAAAGGTGTGGGCGAGAATACCCAGAACGCCAACGAGGGCGAGAAGGTCAAGAAGGTGGGGATGGAATCCGGTGGTCGCAGGAGGGAGGCCGGCATGGCGCGACTGTTGTAGCTGTAGATTAGGCATAACTATCCAGTAGATGTCGACGCAGTGCATGAAGACGACCCAAACAGCGGTGGTACACAAACGCCAGGTGGTGCGTTTTGCAGGTTGAGTGAGAAGGAGCAAGAAGGGAATAAAGAAGTGGCCTACGACCAGAAAGACAGAGAACCAGAACCAGGTCCCAGTGTTGCGATAGACAAAGAACCAAGTTTCTTCAGGGATATTGGCGTACCATTGGAGAAAATATTGGCTGAAGGAGATGTAACCCCAGAAAGTTGTAAAGGCGAAAAGGAGCATGCCCATAATGTGATTATGCTCCACGGTGAAGAGTCCCTTGAGGTGGCCGGTTCGAACCAATCCGTTGGTGGTAAGGATTAAGATCGCCATAGAAGACTGGGCGCAACCGGCAAACAGGTAAACGCCCCACATGGTCGAGTACCAGTGGTGATCTAAGGCCATGAGCCAATCGAAGCCAGCAAAGGTCAGGCAGAGAACAAAGAGCGGGATAAACCCGTAAGCGGTGTGGCGGAGACGTAGTGTGATGCGAGGATCACCGTCCTCATCTTGCCTCATGGACAGACCTCGATAGAGCAGTCCAGCCAAGGAGAAAAACAGAAGGTAGAACGCACAACGGATATAGAAAAAGGGCTCATTGAGAAATGGGCGTTTCCAGGCAAGTAACGGGTCTTGGGCGACATCGGCAGTCATCCACTCCCAGAGTTCGTGAGCGAAAAGAAAAACGATGGGGATAAAGAGAAGTAGGAGGACAGGAAAACAGGAGGCAATTGATTCTAAGATTCTCCGCATCAAAACTGACCAGTCTGCGTCGAGCGCGTGATGGAGGAGTGTCCAGAAAAGCGCGCCTGCACAAATTGTAAAACCAACCGAGAAGGCGAAGAGGTAGGAGAAGGCTAATTGGAGGGGGTTACTGGTTAGTCCCCAAATAAAAGCTGAGAGCAGTCCTATGATTCCCACGGCAGGAAAAAGAACAGGAAGAATACCTAGTTTTTCGATCCTAAGTTTTTCGGCCACGGGAAGAGGAGAAGAGGAGGGGTGGCTCATGGTTTTGCGGGTGCAGAGGTAGTGGACTCTGGCGGCAGGAGGTTGCTTGGGGCATTCTGAGAAAGTTGGAGAGCTCGGATGTAGGCGATAATGGCCCAGCGGTCTTTGACCTCAATGTGGTGATAGGGGCCCATCTGTCCTTTTCCGTGCGTGATGGTGTTAAATATTTCCCCGTCGGCCATAGTGCGATATTTATCTGCGTGATAGCTGGCGGCGCCAACGAGTCCGTACTGGGAGGTAATGCCGTTACCTGCGCCAGTGGCGCCGTGGCAAACTTGGCAATTAATCTGGTAGCGTTCCTGGCCGCGAGCCAAAAGTTTCTGGTCGACGGTCACGGGAATCCCTGTTCCCCACATCGATCCCATCTTGCCAGTGATAAGATAAGGTTGATCGGTCTGGATATGGAAAGGGATGGTGCCGTAGGGAGGCACACGATCGACGCGTCCCTCTGGGAGAAAGGGGGAGGGGGTCTGAGACTTGTATTTCGGTTGGCGATCCATATCGGGAAAGATTTCGATAGGAGTATTTTTGGTGAAGTCACCCCTAAATCCTGCGATGGCCACGATGGCAAGAGCGAGCGAGCCAAAAACCGCGAGGAAGATGCGAATAAAACCCTTCATGACACAACCTCGGATGTAGGACGAGCTGGGTGTGGGGTGATTTCGGGATCTTGAAAAATCTCTGAGATATGAGTTCCGCCGATATCCTGAAGAACTTTTCTGGAGGTTTCATTGGAGAATTGAGGATCGGCTGCTTCGAGAACGATAAAGAATCCGTCGTCGGTCACGCGCTGGAATCGATCCCAGTTAAAAACTGGATGATGAAAGCGCGGTAAGAGAGTGAGCAGTAAAAGTCCAAGCACAGTACCGAAAGCTGTGAGGAGGATGGTCAGCTCAAAGAAGATCGGTAAGGAAGGCTCAAGGGCGAAATAGGGTTTACCTTGGGTGATGAGGGGGTAGTTGAGGGCTGACGTGTAGTAGATGAGCGCGAAGGCGGTACAAAGTCCCGTGATACCACCGATTAAGGAAAAGAGGGAAACACGTGAGCGTCGGAAGCCCATGGCCTGATCCATGCCGTGAACCGGAAAAGGCGAGTAGACATCCCAACGGCGGAAACCGAGCGCCTGAACCTTTTGCGCGGCGTGGAGGAGGGACGCGGCGGTGGGAAATTCCGCCCCTAGACCGTGGAGTGATTTCTCAGATCGCTTCATGCATGCACCTTAGTCGAGGAAGGGGGTGAAATAGTGGAGTCCTGCTCTGAGTGGGAGTCTTGAGTGTGGGGATCAGCCTCTGGGGTAATGTTTTTTACTTCAAACATATTGATAATAGGAAGAAAGCGTACGAAGAGCAGGAAGAGAAAAACAAAAAGTCCAATGGTGCCAATGAAAAGGGTGATATCCACCCAAGTAGGCGAGAAGTAACCCCACGAGGATGGGAGAAAGTCCCGATGAATTGAGGTGACGATGATTACGAATCGCTCGTACCACATTCCGGTATTGGGGAACATAACGATAGCGAGAACGACCCAAGGATTTTGCCTGCAGTATTTAAACCAAAAGAGTTGGGGTGCGGCGACGTTGCAGGTAATCATTGCCCAGTACGCCCACCAGTAGGGACCGAAAGCGCGATTGGTGAAGGCATAGATTTCGAAGGGATTACCACTGTACCAAGCGATAAAGAATTCCATGGCGTAGGCGTAGCCAACAAGAGAACCGGTCAGTAAAATGATCTTACACATATTATCGATGTGTTTATCTGTAACGAGATCATGGAGACCATAGATTTCCCGAAACGGAATTAAGAGGGTGAGCACCATGGCGAATCCACCGAAGATGGCCCCGGCGACGAAGTAGGGAGGGAAGATGGTGGTATGCCAACCTGGGACAATCGAGGTGGCGAAATCAAAGGAAACGACGCTGTGCACTGATAGAACGAGTGGGGTCGAAATTCCCGCTAAAATGAGGTAGGCCTTTTCGTAATGAGTCCAGTGGCGGTTCGATCCACGCCAACCCATTGCGAGGAGTCCGTAGGCCATTTGGCGAAAGCGGGTTTTCGCTCGATCACGGAGCGAGGCAAGATCCGGAATGAGGCCGAGGTACCAAAAGATCAGTGACACAGTGAAGTAAGTGGAAACGGCGAAAACGTCCCAGAGCAAAGGACTGCGAAAGTTTTGCCAGATGGCGTTGGCGTTAGGAACTGGCGCGAGGAACCAGGCCATCCATACTCGACCGACGTGGAAGGCAGGAAAGATACCCGCACAGATGACCGCAAAAATGGTCATGGCCTCGGCAGAGCGGTTGATGGAGGTACGCCATTTTTGACGGGTCAGGAAAAGAATTGCCGAAATTAGAGTACCGGCATGCCCGATTCCGATCCAGAAAACGAAGTTGGTAATATCCCAAGCCCAACAAACAGGAACGTTTAAACCCCAAACTCCCACCCCTGTGGAAACGAGGTAGGTGAGCATGGCTGGGGTGAGTGAAGCCATAGCCCCAAAAAAAATGGTCAATATCCACCACCACATTGGGGCAGGTTGTTCGACGATGCGGCACACGTGGTCGGTGATCCAAGAGAGCGGGCGACGATTCGCGACGAGGGGACGCCGCTCGAGGTAGTCTGAGGCATGGGCGAAAGCGGCTTGTGCGGAGGAGTTATCAGCTCTCATGGATGGCCGGCTTTCGCGCCTGATTGGACATCAGGTTCCGCAGAGTGGCTATTTTTCTGCTCGTGGGATTCGGTGTGCCCATGAGAGGGGATGTAGTGCATTTTCGCACCGGGCATAGCGGGATTGGGGTTGCGAACGCGCCCGAGATAGGTCAAACGGGGGCCGACATTAAGATAGTCGAGAAGAGAGTAGTTTTGTGGAAGGGAGCGAAGTTTTCCGACTTCATCTTTTTCATTTTTCAGATCCCCAAAAACAATGGCGTCGGCAGGGCAGGCCTGCTGACAGGCGGTCTGGAGAGTTCCGCTTGGAATCCCGAGATCGGCGGAGTCACGAGCACGAACGCGAGCACCAATTTTTGCTTCTTCGATCCGTTGGACGCAGAAGGTGCACTTTTCCATGACCCCGCGCATACGTACAGTGACGTTGGGGTTTTTCTGGAGCTTAATGGTTTCTTCGGTTCCCTTGGGCGCTAGAGGTCCTAGGTAAAGTTTATCCAAAGACCGTTGGTTGTAGTCGAAAAAGTTAAATCGGCGGACCTTGTAAGGGCAGTTGTTGGCGCAGTAGCGCGTGCCGATACAGCGATTGTAAGCCATGACATTAAGGCCTT
Source organism: Verrucomicrobia subdivision 6 bacterium (assembly GCA_947466515.1). Classification (GTDB taxonomy): domain Bacteria; phylum Verrucomicrobiota; class Verrucomicrobiia; order Methylacidiphilales; family Verrucolacustridaceae; genus Verrucolacustris. The sequence goes on from CANIEM010000016.1 coordinate 5,321, forward strand.
CATCGTTATGGACGGTGGCGTTGACGGGGCAGACTGTTTCGCATGGGGCGTTTTCGCACTGCATACAGGCGACGGGTTGCGAGACAGATTCAGGTTCATCGGGTTCGCCCGTGTAGTAGCGATCCACGCGTATCCAGTGCATTTCGCGGCCTTTGATCACCTGGTCTTTCCCGACGATGGGAATATTGTTTTCTGCGGTACACGCGGTGACGCAGGCGTTACAACCCGTGCAGGTGGCTAGATCAATGACCATGGCCCACTGGTGGTCACCAGTGAGTTTTGGATTTTTATAGAAGCTCTGGTTGGGCGGAATGTGGCCATCCATACCCACTTTTTTCACCCAGTCAGGTTTCGCTTGGTATTCGGCTAGGGAGGCTTCGCGAACAAGGTCTCGTCCTTCCATGACTTGGTGTTCTTGGGTGATGGCAAGTTCGCGGGTGCGGCCGGTGGGCTTGAGTTGGAGGCCTTGGGCGAGGTAGTCGGTTCCCGAGGTGCGAAGGCGGTAGGCGTCGAATCCTGAGCCTTTGGCTACTGGCCCGAGATTTTCTTGGCCGTAGCCAACGGGGAGGCTTGCCGCGAAATTGACGTGGCCGGGTGCGATTAGGATGGGAGCTTCTAAAGAACGACCTGCGAGGGTGGCTTTGACAACATCAGCGATGAGGGTTCCTTTACTGAGTTCATTTTTTAAGCCCAGAGAATCGGCGGTTTCTTTTGAAATCAAGATAGCATTATCCCAAGTGAGCTTTGTCATGGGATCGGGCCACTCTTGCATCCACCCGTTATTGGCGTAGCGCCCGTCGTCGAGTGCGCCGGAGTGTGTGAAGACCGCTTCGAGGGAATGGATATCATCAGCCGGGGCGACCTCAATGGAAGAAAGAAGAGTTGCGACTGCACTGGCATTGGCACCGCGAGGTGAAGTGATTGCGGGAGATGGAACAAATCCTTCGCGAACAAAGTCCTGCCAAGCTTGTTCGAGTTTTTCGCCCGTGAGGTTAGCGCGGGCGGCGAACGTCTCACGGATTATGGAGGGTCCGACCGGTTTTGATTGGGCGGTGAGCGACGTTAGGAATTCCAGTTGGCTCTGGCCAGCCCAGAGGGGCTGAATTGTCGGCTGAATGGAAAGGTAGGAACCGTCGGCGGCCAGGGTGTCGCCCCACGATTCGAGGTAATGGGTTCCAGGGATGAACCAATTGGCACGGGCTGAGGTTGCGTTGAAGAAGGGAGAGAGATGAATCGTGTTGGGAATGGAGGATTGAAGTGAGGCCCAGTCTAAATCTGCAGGGGCGTTGTAGACAGGATCTCCCCCTAGCACGATGAGCGTGCGAATGGTTCCGCGCCTTACTTTATCCGCCAATGAGGCGAGGTTGGTGGAAGGGGCGCTGAGTTGGGGTTGAACAAGAAGGGTTGTGCCGATGGCTCCGAGAGCCGAGTTAAGAGCAAGGGCGAGTGCTTGAATGGCGACAGGCTGGCGACGCCCGACGAGGATAAGCGAATTTTGGCCGTGGGCCACGAGATCGGCCGCGCACTCCCGGATCCAAGCGGGGTCGATACCTTTCGGAAGAGAGAGATCGGGCGCTTGCTGTAAAAGAGTGTTAAGATCGGGAGTTGAGCGGAGGCTACGAATCTGGCGAGCTAGCTCGAGAAGGAATGCGCCCGCAGCGCTGGCGCGGAGGCGTAGTCGATGGTCGGCCATCGTACCGGTGAGGGAGAATCTGGGTTCCGCCACATAGAGGCGATTCATCTTGTCGTCAGGATTCCGTGTTCGTCGGCCACTGGCGAAGCCGCGAGTATCGGGGATATCTCCCTCGTCGGATCCTAGGAAGTCGCAATCGAGGGAGAGGATAGTAGAGGCAACGGCAAGTTGAGGGCGGAAATCGGTGTTTGGTCCGAAGGCCAAGGAGGATGCAGCGAGATCGCGCCCTGAGGTGAGGGGATCATAGACGGCCCAAGTGGCTTGGGGGAATTGGCGGAGAAGTTCATTACGCAGGCGCTCGCGACTTGGAGATAAGGTTTCTTCTGCAAGAAACGCGAGAGAGGCGCCAGAGGTGCTACTGGCTTCATCGCGGATCCGGGTTACTTCTGCGGCCCAATCTTCTGGTGTGGCTTTTTTGTTGGCGCGAGTGAGAAAGCGTCGTCGGGCTGGATCATAAAGATCGAGAATGGATGCTTGAGCGTGATTATCGGTAGCTCCTTGGCTTATGGGATGGAGAGGATTGCCCTCCATTTTGACGGGGCGCCCATCGAAAGTAGTGGCGAGAAGAGGAATCGACCCACGGCGCCGTGGTTGGGCCGTGGCAAAAGACATCTTTTTGCCTGAAACTACCCATTCAGGAGTCTGAGTGAAGGGAACGAGGTGGGCTTCGGGCCGACGACAACCAGAAAGGCTAAGACCCGCCAGAGCCAAGGAGGCCCCCATTAACCGTAAAAAGGTTCGACGAGAAAGGGGATCATTTTCCCACTCAGCTGCGCCTTTCGGAAATTCACGGTGAAGCCAATCTTCAAAATCCGGGGTACGGGCATACTCCCCAAGGCTGCGCCAGTAGGTGCGGCCGGTGGTGGGGGCGGTGGGGTGTTGGAGAATGCGTTTCATGAGGAAATTAGCGATGGCACCCGCTGCAGCTAACGGGCGGGTTTACATTCCACTCTTTGACAAATTTTTCTCCGAGCTCACGTTGGGTGGTAGTTGCGGGAGGTAGCCAGTCAAGATTGGTCACCTGATCGAGTGGGCGTAGATGATTTTCGGGGGCGCGATGGCACTCTAAGCACCATCCCATGCTGTGAGGTTTAGCATGGTAGACGACCTCCATGTGGTTGACCTTGCCATGGCACTCGACACAGCTAACGCCACGATTCACGTGAACGGCGTGGTTGAAGTAGACGTAGTCAGGAGCCTTGTGGATCCGAACCCATGGAACAGGATTCCCGCTTTTCCATGATTCTCGGACTGCCGCTAATTTGGGACTGAGGGATTTAATTTGGGTGTGACAATTCATGCAAGTTTGGGTGCTGGGAACATTGGAGTGGGAGGATTTTTCCACACCGGTGTGGCAGTAGCGACAGTCCATTCCAAGCTGATTTACGTGAAGAGAGTGGTCAAAGGCGACCGGTTGAGTGGGTTGGTAACCAACGCGTGTGTATTTTGGGGTAAAATAGTAAGACATCCCTGAAACCACGCTGGCGACAACCACTGTCAGACACACCAGAATTTTGATAGGCAACCAGTTGGTGTAGCGGGGAAAAATATTGGCCATGGATTCCTAGGAAAAAAATGAATGAGATTGCGCTACCAATCGGGAGGATGAGAAGAAATACGACACGGTCCTAAAATGGGGCTTTTAAGAGGCTTCTTCAAGTACCCATTAGAAGTATTAAGGATAACCCGCTTTGTATTAGATTTCTTAACACTGCTTTTCTCCTCCCAGAACCCACTGCCGTGTCAAGGCCGAGAGGGTACGCCGATATCTTTTTGGCGGAAGGAGTTGAAATCTTGTGAAACTATTGGAGACTCCATCCATGACACGAACTTCTTCTTTGCGGGGCTTAGCCTTTCTGTCTGCTTTTGCTCTGACCCTAGCGAATGCCCAAGCCGAGATTCGTGAGACGAGTGTTTGGTGGTTACCGCGCAACGTGAATATGTTCGGGCATGATGTGGATTTTCTTTTCTATATTATTCTTTTCCTAACTGGGGTTGCTTTTATCGGGGTATTTTTCGCGATGATCCTGTTTCTGATTAAGTACCGCTATCGTCCAGGAGTCGCCGCAATTCACACTCATGGAAATAATGCTTTGGAGGTGGTTTGGACCACGATCCCTGCCTTTATATTTTTGGCTTTGGCTATTTATGGGAACGAGCAGTGGAGTAAGATGCGGCGCCAGACTCCTCCCGCGAACGCCCTGCCCGTAGCGGTGGTAGGAGAGCAGTTTGGTTGGAACGTTCGATATCCTGGACCCGATGGCAAATTAGGAAAAATGGTTGCGGCCAAGATTTCAAAGGAGAATCCTTTCGGGATTGATGTGGCTGATCCCGCAGGATTGGATGATTTCACTACCTACAATGAGCTGGTTTTTCCCGTCGGTCGACCTGTTCGCCTTTATTTAGGTTCCAAAGATGTGATTCATGCTTTTTACGTTCCTGAGTTTCGTTTGTATCAGGATATGGTCCCAGGCCGAGTGTACGACTTTGTTTGGCTGAAGGCCGAGGCCACAGGAAATTTTCAGTTGGCTTGTAATCAGCTTTGCGGCCAAGGCCATTACAAAATGTTTGGTAAACTATCGGTCGTGCCTGAGCTCGCCTACGAAGCTTGGGCCAAGAGCAAAACCCCCCCGCCTGTGACAATGACGGGGCGCTAAGGAGAAAAATAACAGCATGAGCACCACAACCTTGAATCATTCGATCGAATCCCACGGCCACGAACATGCGGAGGTGACGGGCTGGAGAAAGTACATCTGGTCTTTGGATCACAAGATCATCGGATTACAGTATCTTTTTACCTCACTTGGTTTTCTTTTTGTCGGTGGCGGGCTGGCTCTTCTGTTGCGGTGGCAGCTGGCTTATCCCTCCACTCAAGTGATGGCTAATGGGGATGTAGGGAATCCTCTCTCTCTACCTTTTATCAACCCGCAATTTTACAACTCACTCTTCACGATGCACGCAACGGTTATGGTGTTTCTGGTGGTGATGCCCTTATTGATTGGTGCCTTTGGCAACTACCTGATTCCTTTGAAAATTGGGGCAGGGGATATGGCATTTCCGTTGATCAACGAATTGTCCTACTGGGTTTACGTTTTCTCTGGTGTCCTGCTAATGGGAAGCTTCTTTGTCGCGGGTGGAGCCGCTGCTGGCGGGTGGACTTCCTATGCCCCCTTGAGCTCGGTCTCTGCCTATAACGGAACACAAATTGGGCAAAGTCTTTGGTGTGTAGGTATTTTCTTTAATGGGCTGGCATCTATTATGGGGGCTTTTAACTATATCACCACCATCGTGAATATGAGGGCTCCTGGAATGGGGTTTTTCCGAATGCCTTTAGCGGTCTGGTCATTATTTATTACCGCCTTCTTACTTCTGCTGGCCGTTCCAGTGCTATCGGCAGCGGCGGCTATGCTCTTTTTGGATTTGAATGCGGGAACGAGCTTTTTCAACCCAGCCAACGGGGGCCAGCCCCTTTTGTGGCAGCACCTTTTCTGGTTTTTCGGTCACCCTGAAGTTTATATTATGATTCTGCCCGCCATGGGAATGGTCAGTGATATTTTGAGTATTTTTTCCCGGAAACCCGTCTTTGGTTATCGGGCTATGGTTTATGCGATGGTGGCGATTGGTTTCCTTGGTTTTATTGTCTGGGGCCATCATATGTTTGTCTCTGGAATGAATCTTGTGCTTTCGGCGGCATTCGGCGTTTCGACCATGGTGATTGCGGTGCCTTCGGCGATTAAGACCTTTAATTGGCTGGGCACCCTTTGGGGTGGCTCGATCCGCTTCACAACCGCGATGCTTAACGCCTTGGCCTTTGTTCTGATGTTCGTCATTGGGGGGTTATCAGGAATTTTCATGGCTTCCACTCCAGTTGATATTTTCGTGCATCACACTTATTTTATTGTGGCCCACATTCACTACGTTCTCTTTGGTGGAAGTATTTTTGGTATCTTTGCTGGAATCTACACTTGGTACCCGAAGATGTTTGGCAGGATGCTTGATGAAAACCTTGGAAAAATTCATTTCGGTCTGACTTTTGCTTTTTACAATTTGTGCTTTTTCCCGATGCACAACGTCGGACTGGGTGGCATGATGCGTCGGATCGCTGACCCAACAGCCTATGAGCACCTGCGTGCTCTCCAGCCGATCAACCAGTTTATCACCATAGCGGCAATCGGTTTGGGATTTTCCCAGTTTGTCTTTTTGTGGAATTTCTTTAGGAGCCTCCGCCATGGTAAACCTGCTGGAAAGAATCCTTGGAATGCGACAACCCTTGAGTGGACCGTGGCTTCACCTCCAGGACACGGAAACTTTGAGGTGACCCCTCGTGTCTATCGGGGAGCCTATGATTATAGTGTTCCTGGTGCCCCCCGTGATTTCATAATGCAAAACGAACCCGAGCCCAGTGATTCCCCACAAGGTAAGGTTGCAGGGCGGAAATCGGTTACGGCGGGATGAGATCACGCCAGAGACCCGCTCTCGTTTTCCGGGCCGCGTGTTTTCTTGTTGGCTCCATTTTGTTTCTCATCACTCTTGGTGGGCAAGTGACCACCAAGGTTGCTGGCATGGCGGTGCCTGATTGGCCCGCCACATTTGGGCACAATATGCTTATCTATCCATGGTCGAGCATGACCGCTTCTACCATCGTTTTTCTTGAACATTCCCATCGGCTTGTTGCGAGTGGCGTAGGTTTGATAACCTTGGGCGTAACGATTTGGGTGTGGCTCACGCAACCCGCGGGTTGGGCACGGCGGTTAGCAATGGGGTCATTAGTCTTGGTGATCCTTCAGGGTATTCTCGGAGGACAAAGAGTGATTCTGGTCTCCTGGGTTCTAGGCCTTTTGCACGGTTGCCTTGCACAACTTTACCTTTTGGTGGCGGGGAGTTTGGCGTTGGTGCTTTCTCGGTTTTGGGAAAATCCACGAATTGGGGATGATCATGCAGCCCTGCGGACTCGCTGGGTTTGGATTCTTTCAGGCTTTGTTTTTTTACAAACGATTCTCGGTGCCTTTATGAGGCACGATGGTCCTGGATTTTTGGCAGTTCCTGATTTTCCCAAGGTTTATGGGGAGTGGCTTCCAGCTTTCTGGGACGGGGCCACTTTACAAAAGATTAATGAGTACAGGGCGATTGAACTGCAGTGGCCCGCCACTACGTCCAGTCTTATCCTCTGGCAGATCCTCCACCGGTCATTGGGAATCGTCACGGCGGGCGGAATCTTTCTGTGTGCCTTTTTAACGATTCGGGCTACGTCGACTCCTGCTTGGTGGCGGCATGGGATGTTGGGTTGGTCGTTTCTGGCTTTGGCCCAAATTGTTCTTGGGGTATCAGTGATTTGGACGGGTCGGTTGCCTGAACTCGCGACTCTGCATGTTCTGCTTGGTGCGACACTATTTCTGACAGGCTGGCTTCTGGGTTTGGCTTCTTGGCGATCCACTCAATTAATTTCCGTACGACCTGGTTCAATGACGCCGCCGCCGCGTAGCAGAATAATGGAGAAGGTATGAGACCTGCTGAAGAGGCTCTTCGGATATCTGAGCGTATGAGTCTTTCTGGAGTCCGCAGTTGGTTGCAGGACTGGTCGGAACTAGCCAAGGTCCGTTTGAGTCTACTTGTCCTGCTAACGACCCTGGTTGGGTTGTACTGTGGAGCGGGGGGAGTGCTGGAGCCTTGGCGGACTTTCTTCACACTTCTCGGGACCTCCTTGGTAGCAGCGGCGGCGGCAACCCTTAATGAGTGGATCGAGAGAGATTTAGATTTAAAGATGACGCGAACAGCTCAGCGTCCTTTGCCTGCAGGGCGGATTCGGCCTGATGAAGCGCTTCTAGGTGGGGCTGGCATGGCGGGGTCGGGGCTCGCCATTCTCTATTTTGGGGTGCATCCCCCCGCAGCTCTTTTAGCCGCGGTGACGCTAGCCCTTTACCTCTTTGTCTACACCCCGATGAAGAAGTGGACGGCATTCAACACTTTGGTCGGTGCGATCCCTGGGGCGATCCCTCCTTTAATCGGTTTTGCGGCAGGTCGCGGTAGGATTGAAGCGGAAGGTTGGGCCCTCTTTTCCATTTTATTCCTTTGGCAGATTCCCCATTTCATGGCGATCGCCTGGCGTCATCGCGCGGACTATGGGAAAGCGGGTTTCCGAATGCTGCCATGTTCGGATGAGAAGGGGAGGATTACGGGGCTGGTCGCCTTGATTTACTGTTTGGCTTTGCTGGTGGCATCGATCTGGCCTGTGGCACTGCAGGCGGCTGGGTGGATTTATGCGGGAGGCGCAATCCTCCTTGGTTTAGGATATACCTTCTTAGCGGGTGTTTTTGCTTGGAGGCCAAGTATGGCTTCCGCGCGAAATCTTTTTTTAGGTTCTATTCTTTATCTGCCCATCCTGCTTATTTTACTTGTGGCAGATCGGAAATGAGCATGACACCGAATCAAAAAGCGAATGTTCGGTTGCTTCTTATTCTCGTCGCTTCCTCTCTTGTTATGACTGCTTTATGGATTTATTTCATCATCGCCAAAGAGCCGCTTCAACCCTAAATCGATAGGAACTATGAGCAGTACCACTATCGCCGCTACTGGTTATTCTTCTGATCCCCTGAGGGCGCCCCGCTTTACGTTACCTAAGTTTGGCATGCTGGTTTTTTTAGCATCGGAGGCCATGCTCTTTGCTGGCCTGATTGGTGGATACATCGTGCTGAGGATTTCGCAGGGACCAGGCAATTGGCCGCCTCCTGGGGCTCCCACGATCGGGGTTTCCATGCCGCCCTCTTTTCTTAATTGGGTAATGATCGCTAACACAGTGTTTCTTTTGTCGAGCAGTGTGACTTATCACTGGGGAGAAAGCAGGATGCGAAAAGGGGGAAGTGGACTTCTAGGTTACGGCCTAACTGCTATTCTTGGAGTGATTTTCTTGGGGGTTCAGGCTTGGGAGTGGCTTCACCTGAAAGAGGAAGGGATGTGGTTTAATTCCTTTGGAACGTACGGTTCCTGTTTTTTCACCATGACAGGATTTCACGGGCTCCACGTTTTTCTTGGCCTTTTAGCCATTCTCCTTGCGGTGGGCCGTGCCGGCTTAAGGCAGATGAAGATATTTTCGGGACAAACCCCTAATCCTTCCCATACTTTCGAGGAGTTGACTGGGTACTATTGGCACTTCGTCGATGTGGTTTGGGTTTTCCTGTACTCTATTTTGTACGTTTTGTAGACCGTGTCAGTTTTCCAGTAGAGACAGTCCCCTCAAGGGGAATTACTTAAGGAAAGCGACCAGAGCTTCGCCTAGTTCGTTAGAGTTGGCGCAAGGGACTGGTTTCCCTCGGACTGGAACCAAAAGATGACCCATACCGTAGGCGGGTCCATTGAGAACGCAGGCATCGGTCTGGCAGTCACGAATCTGCTTTCGGGCTATGGTCATAAGGTCTTCCAAAGATCCGTCGGCCTCCCATTTCCATCCGATAATTTTAGCATGAGGTGCCATCCTGCGGAGGATTGGTAAAATTCTTGGTCCTGGGGTTAAATCGAGATGGATTTTTGAAAGAGAGCCTGACCATTTGTGGTGGTTCAACTCTTGACCGTCGGGTCCATAGGCTTTTTCTAACTGGTAATCGGGCAGGGCGGCAGGAAGGAGGATGGAGTCAAATGTGGAGAGGTCGTTTTCCGATAGTAGATTTTCAAGATCCTTGACCGTGCGAAAACGGGCTGAAGGAACAAGTTCTTTAGGTAAGGGGTAGGAGATGTCCTCGCCAAACCATAGTGTTGTCTTGAAAGAATTTCTTTGGAGGATTTGTGCGATGGTCGCACCAGTATGACCACTGGATCGGTTGGTAATGACCCTAGCCTCGTCGAGGGCAGAAGAGGCAGGGCCAGCGATGAGGAGCAAGTTCACTATGGTTAGAATACGCTAAACCGACCGCGGGCAAAACATCGGGCTTGCTCTTGGTGCAAGGAACGCCGAAACCGATAGGAGCGATATGAGTTATCTTGGCTTTCACCTTGCCTTCAATCTTCCACTGCTCCTTGTTCTTTTCTTTCTTTCCGGAAAGGGATTTTGGCCAGGGGAGATGGTTTTGGTGATGGTAGGTGTACTAGGGATTGTCGTGGCTTTCACCTCGCCATGGGATAATTGGGCGGTGGCCAAAGGCATATGGGATTTTCCTTCCGAGCGGGTGCGCTTTCGCATTGGCCGATTGCCGGTTGAGGAGTACGCCTTTTTCGTAATTCAGTCGGTGGAGGTGATGCTCTTGAGTTGGATATTTCTGCGCTGGATGGCTCCTCCTCAATCGGCGCCTCCTCCCCGATGGATTGGGGATCCGCAAGTGATACGGCAGTTATGCTTTCTTGTGGTGATCTGGGTGGGGTGCGGAGTGGCTCTGAAGGAGTGGCCTCGGCGGGAGAGGCGTATCCACTACGCGTGGCATCTTTTCTTTTGGTTTATTCCAGTCGTTCTGATTCAGTGGATTGTGGCAGGTCAGATGCTTTTGGCGTACGCTTGGCACGTTTTTCTGCCGACTTTCTTGATTGGAAGTTATTTGTGTTTGGCGGACTGGTACGCCATTGGGCAGGGGATTTGGTACTTTGATGAGAAGCAGATCACCGGCAAGAAGATTGGCGGAGTGATGCCTTGGGAGGAGGCGGCGTTTTTCTATATTACGAGTCTCCTGGTGGCGCAAACGTTTCTCATCCTTCTGCCTGCTCAGTTCCGATAGACTAGGAAAATCTGACTCAAAGTTTGATTCGAGTGGGGTCAGAGTTGTGCCCGACCGTAGCGACATAATGTCGCCCCTTGACTGGGTTAGGATTTTGGCTCGTTACCCGGGATCCACTTAATATTGCAACCTAGGCTTGGAATCTGAGGGGTGGGAGGTAGGCGACCCGAAATTACTGCCTCAAGAGCAGTTCTCAAATCGGAGCCAGTAATGGGAGTCTCACTTTTTGGCCGACTGGAATCGAACTGACCCGCGTAAGCCAATTTCCCAGCAGCGTCGACCAAGAAAAAGTCAGGGGTGCAGGCAGCATGCCAAGCGTGAGCCACTTGTTGCGTGACATCGATAAGGTAGGGAAAATTCCACCCAGCGGATTTAGCAAAAGCGGGCATGTGTTGGGGAGAATCGTCGGGGTGCGATTGGGAATCGTTGGAGTTAATTGCAACGAAGTTTACTCCCCGAGCAAGGAATTCAGTAGCCAAAGCACCTAAGGCGGTGCGCAGGTGGATAACATAGGGACAGTGGTTGCAGGCAAAAACAACCACCAGAGGCTTCCCAGCAGCTATCTGGTCCATCGACCATGATTTGCCTTGTGCATCAGGTAGGGAGAAGCCTGGGGCTGGTGCGCCAAGGGGAAGGCGTTGGGTTGATGCGGTGCGTGCCATGGGGTTACTTAATTACGGTTTCTTTGGTGCCTTCACGATCTTTGGCCATACTGCCAACTCGGTGTGAAGCTACAATATTTAGCCAGTCCGCCATAATAGTTAACGACTCCTTTAACTCAAGAGTCTCGGTCAAGTCGATGGCATCGGTAACGCCTTCGGTTTCGCCATCGGCAGATTCTTCCAGGGTGGGCTTCTTTTTCTTGGGATCTTTATCAGAAAGGATCACTCCTTTTTTGTCGTCGATGACAAATCGAGCGCGAGGCTCGGATGACTTTCGAATGGCTTCCTCAATCTTTTTCCTGTCCTCATTTCGAAGGTCTTCCGACTTCTTTTCTTCGAGGCGAGTGACTTCATTCAACGAAATGGAACCCGCCTGAATACGTGCGCGAACCTTTTCGATATCCGTCTCAAGAAAGGTCATATCTTTGTCGGTCGCTAAGCGTTCCTTGGATTTCTCAATGAGCATGACACGCAGCGATGGATCGAACATAAGGGAGGAGAAGCGACTCGGTCCGATCTCATCCCAGGGAAGTGCGTTGGGAAGATCTGCTTCACCAATCTTCATATAATCCAAGGGGGAAGGAATTGAGATATCGGGAACTACACCACGATTTTGGGTGGAGTGCCCGTTGGGGAGATAAAATTTCTGTATGGTCAGTTTCACTGCTCCCGCTTGGGGTATGGTTTTATCCGGTTTTTGTTGGAGAAACTTTCCAAGTTCTACGACCGCCTGAACCGTTCCTTTGCCGTGGGTGCTTTTTTCCCCGACGATGAGAGCGCGACCATAATTCTGAAGCGCTCCCGCTGCAATTTCGGAGGCAGAAGCGCTCCGCCGTCCAGTAAGAACGAGGAGAGGACCTCGGTAGGTTTCCCCCGCATTATCGTCGGTGCGTTGAATTACAGTGCCCTTGCCGTCGCGCACTTGGACGACAGGCCCTTTATCAATGAAAAGCCCTGTCATAGTAACCGCTTCATCAAGAAGCCCACCACCGTTTTTACGAAGATCCAGAATCACTCCATCGACCTTGGCCTGATTTAGCTTTTTAAGGAGAACTTCGACATCTTGGGAGGTTGAACGGGGCGTGGCGCCATTCCCGCTCGCGGAAGAATCCGTCCCGCCTACTTCCCCGTAAAAACTAGGAAGATCGATGACCCCAATTCTCCATGCATCCGGGAGTATCTCTGGAACGGTGGTTAAGGTCTGTGGATTGGGGGTATCATCCTCCGATTTCTTTCCGAACCGGTCCCGCAACTCGTTCAGCCAGTTTCCCGAAGGAGGGGATGGAGCAGCGGGAGGGGGTGTCGAGACGATGGTGGTGGCTTGAATGGGTTTCTCAGTTTTAGGAATATCGTATACAGCGGCGGTGGCTTGCTGAGCGGCTAATTTCACTTCATCGCGGGTGATCTGGATTTCCCTTTGCTCTCCAGCGCTACTGCCAGCAGGGACGACTTGAAGTCGGACGACAGTTTTCTTAGGGCCACGAATTTTCTTTACCGCATTACGAAGCTTCATGTCGACGATATCGTCAAAGGCTCCTTCGCCTTGCGCTACACCGATAATTTTGTCTCCAACTTTGAGTCGGGCATCCAGATCAGCGGGGCCCCCAGGAACAAGCTCCTTGATCACGCAGTAGCCATCCTCTGAGGCAAGAACCGCGCCAATCCCGCAAAGAGCGAGCTTGATTCCGATGGAGAAATCCTCGAGCGAGGATGCGCTCATGTAGCTGGAGTGGGGGTCGTAAAGTGAAGCTAAGGCGGTTAGATAAAGCTGGGTGATTTCCTCGCTATCGTACTCATCAAGGTTTTTAACAAGACGATCGTAGCGCTTGGTTACGGTGGTCAGAGGAGTTTCTTCCGGTTTCTTCTTCTCTTTGGCGATTTTCGATTGAGGAGCAAGCTTCTCTCGTAGGACATCGAACTTGAGGCGCCGTTCCCAAAGCTCGTCCGCGGCGATTTGGTCGGTAGGCCAACCCACTTTTGTTCGATCAATTTCATAGCTTTGGGCAGTAGTGAAATCAAAAGGCAGGAGGAGTCGATTTTTGATCCAGGCCAAGCGTTCGCGAACGCGGTCGTTAAAAGTTGCAAAGATAACGAAGGCAGGGGTGATGTCACCTCGTTGCGTCAGTTGGGAAAGTTGAGCTGCATAAGTGTTTTGGAAAGTCTGAAGATCCGTCTGAAGAAAGAAGGCGTGATTATAGTCGAGTGACTCCATGTAGCCTTTGATCCAGTCTTTGGCTTTTTCCTCGGTCAGAGGTCTTCCGGCAAAGTGGTGATCCTGCAACAACTTCTGGACAAGAATAGCGGTAGCTTGAGAGCTGGGTGTTGGACGGAGGGATTCTGCGTGGCCTGAGCAGATTCCAAATACCACGACTAGAGCCAGTAGGAGAGATGGCTTAGATGAAATTAACCAAATCATCTTTCCAACATAACCCATTTGGGCTGAAAAGCATCCTCTTCAGAAAATATAATAGATATTTCTTGTGAAGATGTGAAAATAGAAAGACTAATGTGCGCAAAATACTATATATCAGAGGCTTATGTTTTTATTTCTTGGGGGGGGGCGGAGGTTTTATGGCTGTGAGGAGGGCTTTGGCGTGGCGGCGAGAAACGGAAACAGTAGTTTTATTGCGTAAGGTTAAAGTTAAAATAGGCGTTAAAGGAAGGGACCACCCGCTGATTTGAGCTCGGGATATCCACCGACCGCGAGAGGTTTGGAGGAATGAATTTTTGGGAAGTCTCTGAAGGATTGCTTGCAAGGTTGAGCGGAGAATTCCTTTGCCATCCGCTAAGTGGAGAAAGACATAGTTCCCATCCGATTCGATTTGATGAATCTCATCGGCTGAAATGAGCACCTTTTTGCCGGCTACTTCCGCGATGAACTTAGGCGCGGGTCGTATGTTTTTAGGGTTGGTTAGTTTTCTTTGTGCACGTAGGAGTGCTTGATAGAGCCTATCTTCCGCGACTGGTTTAAGAAGGTAGTCGGCAATATCAAGGTCGAATGCAGTGACGGCATGTTCGGAGTGGGCGGTGACGGCGATAACCGCGCCGGGAAAGGAGCGTTCTTTGAGAAGATCGAATCCATTTTCCTGGCCGAGGGAGAGGTCGAGAAAAATCAGATCGGGCATGTATTTATTGATGAGGTCTATGGCTTCGGTCGTGTTGGCGGCTTCTCCGCATATTTGAATATGAGGAAAGCCAAGAAGGACATCACGAAGGTCCTGACGACAGAGGGGTTCGTCATCGACTAAGATGGCTCGCAAGGATTTCATCTCAGGCTTTTCTTGTTGGGAGCTGCATTTCGGCAGTGACCGTGCCGGGGGGGGCTTCCCGGAGAGTGAGATTCGCTTCTTCTCCGAAGAGAAGGATTAGGTGCTGGCGGACGAGCATTAGTCCACCTGAGCTTTTGGTTAAGTTCGCGGCTGAGAAATTACCAGGCTGGGAGACAAGTATAACTAGTCTATTATTGTTCTTGAGCATGGCGGAGGCATGAATATTAAGATTACCTTCTGCGTCTCGAGTTCCGTGCTTCACGGCGTTTTCGATGAGGGTGTGAATGCTCATAGGAGGCACAGGAATACTTACGGTATTTCGGGGAAAACTTAGTTTTGTGAAAATTGTAGAGCCGCGCATCTTTTCAAGGGCGATATAATCACGGCAAAGAGAGATTTCCACCTTCAGCGGAACCAGCGGACTGGCTTGGGAGTCGACGGCACTTCGAAGAAAGCGGGCAAGGTGACCAGTGAACTCCCTAGCGCTGGTGGGATTGCGACGGATGAGTGCTCGAAGGCCAGTAAGGCAGTTAAAAAGAAGGTGGGGGTTGAAGCGAGAGCGAAGTGAGGCGATCTCTATTTGGGCGTTTTCAGCGCTCGCTTCGGCTCTTTCCATCTTCTCTTGCAGACGAAGGCAGTGAAGTAATCCGGTGGCTTGAAGTGGTTCACCGCTCGGGGAAAATTGGGTGATGACCCAGTGGGAAACGTAAGAGGGTTGTGAGGGGTCGATGGGGTTGAGCTTAACCTGTCCTGTTGGGCTTCTTCTTTGGAAAAGAGAGACCCCTCTAGGAAGATTCTGGGCGATGGTCTTGCTCTGAATTTTCAGCCCGGTGACTGAGTCCCAGGACCAGAATGTGGAATCGAGTGAATCCATGACGAGCTGATCTTTTTGGGCGTTGGCACGAAGGGTATCGGCGGCTAGGCCGAGCGGGAGCATGGTCAGGCAAAACATGGTCAGCATGCTTATTTGCAGGGTGAGTGGTTCCTTAAGAGTTGAAAGCACGGACGAAGTGGTATTGGCAGTGCGGTAGCTCTTCTCCATGGAGGAGAGTATTGTGGTATCGGAGTGTTTTGCAATTAGGCGAAGGTCAAATGGCGTCTGTGGTTGCAAGGTGAAGAAAAGAAAAGATAAAAGTAGGCAAAAGAGAGTCGCTCCCTTTAATCCGGTTGACCACACGCCCCAGATAAAGATAGGGATGAGACTAATGGCAAGGGCGCTAGAGAAGGCAAAATTGGCATGAATTAGCCATACCGCGATTGCCACTACCAAGGTATGGGCAATGAGTCGAAAGCCAGTTCGATTGAGCCATGGAAACTTTAAGTAATCCCGCCAAACCAAGATTAGTGGGGTGAGGAGAATTATGCCGCTAGCATTTCCCAGCGAATAGATGAGAACCTCGGAGGCAAAGTTGTGGGATGGGACGACACCGTTATGGCGTAAAAGAATCTGGGCGAGTAGGGCGCTAATGAGGGTTGGGATCCAAGGAGCGGCGATGAGGAAAAGTACAATATCCCGTTGCGTGGATATCCAATCGTGAAACCCGCGGGCCACTTTGCGCAGCAGAAACCATGCGGCTAATGTTTCAACGGTGTTGGCTAAAGGTAAAAGCAGGGCGGTGCTAGTGGGAACTGTGCCCCAAAAGAAAAACTGAGTGGGGAGCAGACCCAAATAAACGCCCAGAAGCATCCAGCGTCCACCTAGTAAGACAGCAGCGAGAGCGGCTCCTGATGCGGGCCAGAGAGGGGCGGACCATACGGGGTAGAGATTATGAATAAATAGAGAAATATAGGCCAAGGCCATTTGACTAAAAGCCGTCAAGATGACCCCTTTGATAATGGTACGTAGTCGATTGCCTGAAAAAGGGGGAGTATTCACATCACATAAACTACTTAAATATTGAAAAAGGAGGAATATAATATGGCCTTTTTTCCGTTTGTCACGCTTTTCATACCATTAATCCCTTTAAGGTTTATGCCCAGCAATGGAACGCCAAGATTGAAAGCGTGAACGGTTTTATGTCTCCTTCCAGTTTACGGGCGGTTGTATTAGAAGATCGCGAAGCGATTCGATATATTCTGAAAAATATCCTCGCTGAGCCCCTCAACTGCGAACTGGAGTTCCTGTCGTGTTACAAAAACATGAAGGAACTTAAGGAAAAGCCTGATATTATTTTCTTCTCGGCCCAACTAGTACCCTATGGTGAGTTGATCCGGTACAGGCATGAGGGGGCTAAATCGATTGTTTTTGGGGAATCATTTGCCGCTACATCAGTACTCTGGTGGAGAAGGAGAGGGGCAGATGGACTGATGGATTTGCGAGATGGCCTCGAGACTTGGCGGGATTGCCTTGCTGAAGTGCTGCAGGGAAGGAGCGCGGCTACTCCTTCGGCAGAAGATGCGATCCTAAATTCGGACCCCGAGGTGGGCTTGCAGACGCTGACGCGGCGGGAGATGGAAGTAGCGCAGTACTTGGTCTTGGGACGCTCCGCAGAGCAGGCGGCGAAAACATTTGGAACATCGGTGGGTACGATCAAAAATCAGCGTAAATCAGTCTACCGAAAATTAGGAATTGTTCGGGCGACTCAACTGCCTTGGGCGATGGGAAATGGTATTCCCCATGTAACGAGTAAAGGAGCGAGGGTACATAACCTTCATGCGGAAGCTCCTACTGGACCTTACCTTTCTCCAGACGGGGACTAAGAGAAGCAAGTGAAGTTCAACTTCTTCAAAAAAAAAGAATTAACACAGGAGCTGTGCTTGCAATCTTTGGGGTTGGTTTTGTTTTTTGGGCGTCCCTCTTTCTTGTTCTTTTTTTCGTCCTGACGCGTTAAAGCCTCATTTGGAGTAGGGGAGAGGATTGCTCCTTATTTCCTAAAGCCCTTAGATTGATTGAAGAAGATGCTGACAAACCTGCTTCGCTTCAAAGTGTTCCTCCGCCAGTTGACGCGCTGCCTGAGCATGGTGTGAATACTCCTTGGTTACCCGGGCAATGGCTTCGGTGGCTTCGTCAAGATCGGTGAAGGAGAGTGCCCCATGGCCTGAGGGGAGGTGTTTCGTCCAACCTGTTTCCTGTACGACCACGGGCCGGCCCAGAGCTAAGTAGCAGGCGCTACGACAACTAAACCAGCCGGTTCTTCCCTGGACGTAGCCGTGCTTGGCAACACTCCACTCGGCGACTGAATTTTGAAGAAACTTTCTGTAGGTAAGGTGGTCGGGAACAACCTCCTGTGGTTCAACAAGATTCCACCCGATCTGGAGAAGGTGGTCAGCTGGGCGTTGTGCGTCGACCCCAAGCCCCATGGCTAACTGGAATCGGGCTGGAGACTTTTTTGGGAGGTCGTAGAATTTTTTAAATTCGATATCCTTCTGACCATAGGGGACTCCTTCCCAAGTTTTTGGGGGATAGCTGGACCAGTTCATTACAGTGGTCCATGGGCCTTGGGCTGGAGGGGGGGTAACAGGCCAATGGTCGAGGGCAATGGGCTGAACCGTAGGTCGCCAAGTAATGCCATCCAGAGGAACTGGGCAATCGGGCTGGCCAACGGATAGCCCGAAGGTGAAGTGGCTGTGGTGATCGCGTAGGCGACCCGCGTATTGAGGATTGGAGCCATCGAGAAGGCCGATCTGGCAGAACATCGGATCCCCATCGATAAACATTTTGTGCCCGACCCGCAGATCATAATCGCGAAGCCAGCCAGCACTAGAGACGTTAACCAGAAGGTCGCCATGCCGAAGCCACTCGCGGGCTACTTTTTCGCCTGCACCATAAAATTTCCCGTCGGCCCCGTTGCGGTAGACCCAGGAATTGGCTAAATCGAAATCGGTAAAGATTTTCTGAAGAGATTGAAGGGCAAAAGAGCAGTCGGCAGTAATGGTGCCCGCGACAGGATCGTAGGGCCAGGCTCCTGAATCTTCGAGATAGAGAACTTCGTGGCCTAAGCTACGAAATCCTAGTAGGTACTGGAGGTAGTCCCAAATGACCCCACCGAAAGGGTACTGACCGACCAGTCCTGTAATAATAATTCGCATAAGGTGGAGTGTAGGGGGAAACAGGAAAGGGTGAAGGAGATTAGGGTCGAGATTGGTTTTGCATGGTCATTCGATGAGTTTTTCGGCCCAACCTATTGATTTGAAATCGACATATGTTGTCGGTCTATGCACAGGTAACTTTGTTGCGGATTGAGATTGGGGATAGAGTAGGGAAAAATAGGAGAATGGCTGAAGGGACAACTCCCATGATGAGACAGTACCAAGGTCTGCGGTCGCAGATTCCTAATGATACTCTGCTCTTTTTTCGGTTAGGAGATTTCTACGAGATGTTTTTCGAGGATGCGCAGGAGGGGGCTCGTTTATTGAACCTAACCCTGACGAAGCGAAATGGGATTCCGATGTGCGGACTGCCCTTTCATGCGGCGGAAGGCTATGTGACAAAGCTTTTGGCGGTTGGCAGGAAGGTGGCCCTCTGCGATCAGGTCGGTGAAGTGCGTACAGGGCAGATGGTAGAGAGAGCGATCACACGTATCCTCAGTCCTGGATGTGCGGTAGGGGTCGAACTGGCTGAGCCTAAATTGCCCCGCTGGCTCGCGGCAGTGCGAAGGGGAGATGGTAAAAAAACGAAGTGGGGATTCGCCCTGTTGGATGCAACGACGGGAGATTTTAGGTTAGCGGAGCTTGAGGACGAAGCCGCTTGTCGCGAGGAGATACGAAGAACAAACCCTGCGGAGATTTTGATCGCGGAGGAGGAGAAGGAGATGGGGGCGTGGGTGGAGAGAAGTACAACCGTAACGCGGGTGTCGGAGTGGACTCTAGAGGAGGAGACGGGACGAACCCTACTTTGCGATCATTTTAGAGTACAAAGCTTGGATGGATTCGGTTGTGGTGGGATGTGTTCTGCGGTGGGCGCGGCAGGCGGGTTGATTCGATATTTGACTGAGACTCTCAAGGGGGTAGCGAAGCATCTACAAGCACCGAAGCCTTTCCGCTCCGAGGAGTGTCTACGTCTTGATGTGGCCACCCAGAAAAACTTAGAGCTGCTCTCTTCGGCCTCGACAGGGGCGGATACGAGTGTCATTCGGGCGATCGACCAGACAATTACTGCGATGGGAGGTCGTGAGCTGAGGGGATGGCTTGTGCGGCCTTTGCGCAATTTGGAGGAGATTGAGGGGCGTCATGAAGCGGTCGCGGGATTTCTAGAGGATGCGGGGGCTCTAGATGATTTCCGTGAAGGTCTGAAAGAAGTGCGTGATTTGGCTCGGTTGGTGGGTCGGCTAGCAGGGGGTGCAGGAAGTGCACGGGATTTGGTGGTCTTACGGCTTACGCTAGAGGCCTTGCCTAGTATCCAGAAAATGGCAACGAAGATACGAGGAAAAAAGGTTCAGGAGTTGAATCAGCAGGTAGAGTTGGAAAATGAACTGGCGGCGGAGTTAGCGCGTGGCGTGGCGGAGGAGCCTCCTGCACTGGCCAGAGAGGGTGGAATGATTCGGGACGGATACGATGCGGAGTTGGATGGATATCGGGAGGCGATGCGAGAAGGTCGAGGTTGGATTGCTGATCTGCAAGCGAAAGAGATTGAGCGGACAGGGATCAAGAGCTTAAAGATACGTTTTAATCAAGTATCGGGATATGGAATCGAGATTACAAAGACGAACTTGGATCAAGTGCCAGCGGAGTATGAAAGAAAGCAAACTCTCGCTCAGGCGGAGCGTTTTGTGACAAAAGAGCTGAAGGACACTGAAGTGAAGATTCTCGGCGCAGAGGAGAAGGCAATCGCCAGGGAGATGGTTCTTTTTGGGATGTTGAGGGATCGGGTTGTGGCTCGAGTACTATTTCTACAAAAAACTGCCACCGCAATCGGATCTCTCGATGCTTTAGCGGGAATGGCGTCGACGGCTCGTCGCTGGGGCTATGTGCGACCGACAATGCGGCGTGATGGGCGAATTCAGATTCGCGGGGGTCGGCATCCTGTGGTGGAGCAGATTTTAGCGGGTGGGGCGGAACCCTTTGTGCCGAACGATCTTTTGTTGGGGAATGAGTATGGGACGTTGATCGTTTTGACCGGACCGAACATGGCGGGAAAAAGTACGTACTTGAGGCAAGCGGCCTTGATCTGCCTGTTGGCCCAAGTGGGTTCTTTTGTCCCTGCGATATCGGCTGAGTTGCCGGTGTTGGATCGGATATTTACGAGGATTGGAGCGGGAGATGATCTGGCGCGAGGACAAAGTACCTTTCTCGTGGAGATGAATGAAACGGCGATGATCTTACATAACGCCACAAAAGAGAGCTTGGTGATCCTGGATGAGATAGGGCGGGGGACGAGCACATTGGATGGTTTAAGTATCGCTTGGGCGGTGGGTGAACATCTTCACGATGAAGTAAAGGCAAAGACTCTTTTTGCGACCCACTATCACGAGCTAACCGAGTTGGCGTTGACCCGGGGCGGGGTTAGAAACTATCGAGTGGCCGTTCGAGAGGAAAAGGATCGCGTAGTTTTTCTTCGGCAGATTATTGAGGGAGGGGCAGATCGGAGTTACGGAATTCAAGTGGCACGACTAGCGGGATTGCCTGCGGAGGTTTTAGCTCGGGCGACGGAGATATTGCAGGGTTTAGAAGAAGGGGAAACCGACGATACGGGAAAGCCTGCAAGAATTAAACCTAAGGGTGCCGGTCGGGGGAATGAGGTGAAGGGACAAATGGATCTCTTTGGAGGTGGGTCGGTGAAGAAGGGTAAGAAAGCGAAGCTTTAGAGGTTTAAGAGGCGCTCTTTTTCGTTATCATCCATTTGCGTGAAAAATCTTAAGAAGGTTTTAATTCTTTCGGCAAGCGCGGGTACAGGTCATGTCCGAGCGGCTTCGGCGATTGAGAAGATTTGTCGAGCTACCCCAGGAATTGGAGAGGTGGCCAATGTGGATGCGTTGGCTTTTACGAACAAACTTTTCCGCGACTTTTACTCCAAGCTCTATCTGGCTTTAGTGAAAGATGCGCCGACTTTGCTGGGTTGGTGGTATGCGAAGAGCGATGAACCTTGGAAAACGGATAAGATGCGGATTCTTCTGGATCGCTTGAATACTCGACCCTTGGTGCGCCTGCTGGCAAAGATGCAGCCGGATATCACAATCTGCACTCATTTCATGCCTGCGGAAATTATTTCGCATTTAATCACCATAAAGGCGATTCAGGCCAAGCTTTCGATTGTGGTAACCGATTTTGATTTTCATGCGATGTGGTTATCGCGCGCTTTTCATCGGTACTTCGTTGCTCTGGACGAGACGAAGGCGTATTTAACCACTTTGGGTCTGCCCGCTGAACGGATTACGGTAAGTGGGATTCCGGTGGACCCAGACTTTGGGCGGAATACGGATCAACCGGGTTTGCGAAAAAAACTAGGTTTAGCGTTGGATCGTCCTGTGATTCTAGTCACGGCTGGAGCCTTGGGAGTCAATCCCGCCGAGGCGGTGGTCAAATCCTTACGGCAGTTAGCGCAGCGGGCGCAGGTGGTGGTAATCTGCGGAAAGAATCCTGAGGCGAAAGAGCGAGTCGAGCAGGAGCTAGCTCGAGGGAATGGCTCCAAGGTGGATTTCAAGGTGATGGGTTATGTAGATGAGATGCCTTCTTGGATGGGGGCCGCAGATCTACTCGTGAGCAAGCCAGGTGGGATGACTTCGGCCGAGGCGATGGCTTCGAGTTTGCCGATGGTCATTTACGATCCGATTCCTGGGCAAGAGGAAAGAAATAGTGATCAGCTTTTAGAGAAGGGAGTGGCGATTAAATGCAATGAAATCTCCATCCTAGGATATAAAGTGGGCCAACTTTTGGGTGATGTCGGACGATTGGAGCAGATGCGAAAGGCAGCACGAAAAATGGGATGTCCCCACGCTGCGGAAGTTGTGGTAAAAACCCTCCTAGCCGACTCGGGGAGTGATCCGATCGAGGTAAATTCGGATCAGCAGGAGGAGATGGCAGAAAGTGTTCGGAAGCGATGAAGTCGGTAGCTAGGGATGATTCTTTTCTTTGGGGGGTGGCGTCCTGTCCTTATCAGCACGAGGGCGGGTTCAACCAGGAGGGGCAGCCACAGAATAACTGGGCGGCGTGGGAGAACGCGGGAAAGGTGGAGCGGTCGGGGCGGGCTGCTGATTTCTGGAATCGGTATGAGGAGGACTTTGATCGGGCGGAGATGATGGGTCTGACGGCGTACCGACTGGGGTTAGATTGGGCGCGAATCCAGCCAAAAGGCTTGGGAACAGAATTAGACGCAAGCGTCTTGGATCGTTATGCGGAGATGTTAGGTGCCTTAAGAGCGCGGAAAATGGAACCCCTGATTACCCTTTGTCATTTCACAACCCCAGCATGGTTAGGGACTGATCCGTGGTTGGAGGAGACAACTCCCGAAATCTTCGCGCAGTTTGTCCGCCAGATGTTGGAGGGGTTGAATCGACGTTTGGTCAGTCGGGGAGTGGCGCCACCCCTTTGGTTTATCACGCTGAACGAGCCAAACATGTTGGCGGCTTGCACTTATAACGTTGGGGCATTTCCTGCAGGGCGTCGGGCATGGTGGGCGGCGGCACTTTGCGCATTACAAACTATGCTGGAAGCGCATGTGCGAGTTCGGCGTGAAGTTCACTCTCTTTACGCCGAGAACCCTGATTGGGGTTTGCCTAAGCTAACCTTTAATAACTTTGCCAGTGATCTTTATTGGATGGATAAAATGTTGCTGGATGTTTTGGAGGGGGCTCGGCAAACACACGGTAAGGAACCCGTCATCTCTTTTCTTAACGATCGATATCGTGAATTTACTCGTGCTTATCGAGCAATGGACTTTCCGCACCATGGTCTTTTTTCGGAGGGGGTGGGGGAGTTGATTAAACAGGTTCAGCATGGATTAAGCCGAAGATTTCTGAACGAAAGCACCTTTTCTCGGTTGGTGAGTTTAGTTCGGGAACGGAGGGATGATCGGGTTGTGGACTATATCTCCTTTGATTATTACGACCCTTTTGTGGGAAATGCGGTCCGCATGCCGACCCTCTCCGACTTAAAGCTAGGCCGAGTCGGTTTACGGGAATGGTTAACCCAGAGTTTGACGACAAAGTGGTGGGACTGGAAAGCGTTGCCGCGTGGCTTGCGTTTCTTTGTTGAGCGCTACGCCGCGGAATATCCGGGTCTTCCTATCGTGATTGCGGAGAACGGAATGGCGGAACGGCGCTGTATGGGTGAGACGGCGTGTGATTTGCGGGGAGATGAGCAGAACCGGAGTTATTTTCTGAAACAACATGTTGGGGAGGTGATTAAGTTAAAACGGGAAGGGTTACCTTTAATGGGATATTTTCACTGGTCACTAACGGATAATTACGAATGGGGAACGTACGCCCCTCGTTTTGGCTTATTTGGAATTGATTTTAAATCCAAGGGACTGGAACGTGTTCCTCGAGATGAAGGGGGTGACATTCCTTGGGAAGCTTATGCAGCATTAATAGCAAACGCGGACTTCTCTTCTCAGGAATTTCCTATTTTAAATTAAGCGCGTTTTTTCTCGTAAAAAATAACTAAACTGCTGAAGTTTTTTATGAAAAATCCTTCTGGCAAAGGCAGTACGATCCAAAGCCTTTTAGAACAAGCCCATAAGGACTTTCGGAATGTAGGTGAGGGAGAGGTGGCTACGTATATTCCAGAGTTAAGTAAGGCTAATCCTGACCATTTTGGGATATGTGTGGCGACGGTTGAGGGGGAGATATTTGAAGTTGGGGATTGTGACCAAGAGTTCACGATGCAATCGATTTCCAAAATTCTGGTTTATGCTTTGGCTTTATCGTTGCATGGTGAAAAAGAAGTCTCTCTGCACGTCGGGGTGGAGCCAAGTGGCGATGCATTTAATTCGATTCAGTTGGATAAAAAAAATCGGGCCTTCAACCCCATGGTTAACGCGGGGGCTATTACGACGACAGCATTTGTTCATGGGGCGACATTTGAAAGTCGGTGGGCGAAGATTCTCGATACTTTGAGTGCGGCGGCAGGGAGAACTCTGCGGATGGACGAAAAAGTCTATCAATCAGAAAGTAGGACTGGGCACCGGAATCGTGCTTTGACCTGGCTTGTGACCAACTTCAACCAAATTGAGGCCACGAATAATCTTGAAACCCTTGAGTTGTATTTCATGCAGTGCTCGATTCTAGTAACGGCGAGAGATTTAGCGGTGATGGGGGCGACCCTCGCGAACATGGGCACAAATCCGTTTACAGGAAAGAACGTATTCGATGTACAGTGTATTCAGGCAACCCTCTCTGTGATGTTTACTTGCGGAATGTATGACTTTGCAGGTGAGTGGGCTTTTCGTGTTGGGATTCCTGCGAAAAGTGGTGTCTCAGGCGGAATCCTAGGAGTAGTCAATCGGCAGATTGGTATAGGAACTTTTTCCCCCCGCATCGATGAGAAAGGTAATAGCAGTCGTGGAATTCGAGTTTTTCAGTATCTTTCTGAGGAGTTGGGTCTGCATACCTTTAATTTCATGAATCATGGATCTAGCTTTTTGACGGGGCTGAGCGGTGTTGAATCTTCCGTACCTCAGCGATAGGTACTTGATCTGGGGAGCGATTGCCTGATTGCCAGATGTGGTCTCTTCGAGTAATTTCCAAGTTATGTTAACTGTAAAAGAATCCCAGATTGGCGCGGCAACTATTCTCGAGTGCAGTGGTCGTCTGGATGTGGTTACTGGTCCGACATTAGACGCAAAGATCCCAGACGGTGGAGTTGTGGTACTGGATATGGCGGACTTGAACTATGTAAGTAGTGCAGGCCTCCGATCTATTTTACAGGCTTTAAAGAAGTTGCAACCCAAAGGGGGCAGTTTGCGGTTGAGTAGTTTACAGCCAGACGTCCAGCGCCTGCTGGAGTTGTCCGGTTTCCTCTCGTTGGTGAAATCCTTTCCTGACAAGGATAGTGCGGCGAAGGCCTAGTTCTTCGCGGAAATTGTAGCAGGGCGAGGCCCTGGAACGAGGGCGGTGGGATTTAAGGGAAGAGGATGCGAATGAGGGAGAAATCGTCGTCGAGGGGGCCCGGACCGTTCATGGAGTGTAGCCAAGCGAGGAGCTTTTTGAAAACATCCGGAGCCGCTCCATTGCTTTTCATGAAGGCCTTAAACTCGCTGAACTCAAGCATGTTGCCATCGGGTTTCTTTACTTCGTAGGTACCGTCGCAGAGAACAAGAAGTTTAGAATTGGGCGGAACGATACGAGTGGCGGAGGAGTAGGGTACACCTGTCATGTAGCCAATGACCAATCCAGGCTGATTCAGTTCCTCGATTTCCCCATCCGGGAGTAGAAGAAAAGCGGGTGGATGGCCTCCGCTGGCATGCCGAAGGCTACGAGTGGGAGCGTGGTAAACTCCGTACCAGATGGTGAAATACATGTTATTGTTTCTGTCCATTGGGAAGGAGGTATTGAGAGCGGCAAGAACGGCTCCAGGATCACGAAAGTCCACGCCGGATAGACCTCCAGCTCGAATGGCGTTAATGGCGCTAACAGAAAGAAGGGCAGCGCCGACACCGTGACCGCAGACATCCAGAAGGTAAATAGCGAAGTGCGATTCATCGATCCAGTGATATCCGAACGAATCCCCGGCAAGTTCTGTGGAGGGTTCGTAGTGCCAATCGATAGCGGAGGGACCTTGGACGGGCTCGGGAAGAATACTGCGAACATAGCGAGCGGCCTCCTCGAGCTCCTGGGTTAAACGCTTTTGGGTAGCTTCAAGAAGTTCTTTCTCCTCTTGAAGTTGGATAAAGCGAAGGTGGTCGAGATCGCGTAAGCGTTTCTTCTCCAAAGAGGAGGTGACTCGAGCGCGGAGAAGGGTTGGGTTGAAAGGCTTGGGGAGGTAATCCTCGGCACCAGCTTCGATGCATTTGACCGCATTTTCGATCTGTTCGGCGCCTGAAATGACAATAATGGGCAGACCTTTGAGTAGTGGGTTCGCCTGAACGGCTTGGAGGACTTCCATGCCATTCATTTCGGGCATTTCCATGTCGAGAAGCATGAGATCAAAGGATTTTTGCGTAATCAAATCCATGGCTTGGCGACCATCGTTGGCCTCCGTAATATTTGTAAAGCCTAGTCCATTGAGTGCGCGGATGAGGACGAGGCGCATCGTGCGACTGTCATCCACGACGAGAACGTTGGCTTCTTGAATCGGCTTTACGGTGGGATCGAGGCGCGGAGCGGAAGGAGGAGTGGGTTGGGTTGCTGTGGTCATAATGGAGATTAAGGTTGGCTGAGAAGATAAGCAGTTAGGAGGGTAAGGTCAAAGCCGAGGAAGAGTGCGCCGAAGGAATGTAAGATCATGGAGTGGGTGGTATTGGGGATGCAGTGATTTGAGGATGAAGGGGAATAATCTTACCAACCTTGGCGATGAGGGGTTGTTCTTGGAATGGCTTTACGATGTAGTCACGAACTCCTAGGCGGGCAACGGCCGAAATAACCTTTGGGTTCGATTCGGCAGTAAGCATAATCACGGGAATTGATTTTAGTTGGGGATCATGGCGGAGATGTTGAAGCATAGTCACTCCATCCATAACGGGCATATTGTAATCGAGAATAATAAGATCGGGTCGCACCTCTCTAGCTTGGGCAAGACCCTCCTCCCCATTGCCAGCTTCGCGAAGCTCAACTTGAAATGGACGAAACATCCGCGCGAGGAGGAGGCGAATCGTTTTACTGTCGTCGATACTGAGGATCTTCTGGTTCATGACGCGTTCGAGCGGATATCGATAGAAAAAGTGAAGGTATAATCTCCACAGGTCCAATGGGTAAGGCACACAGTGGGCGTGGAAGGATTTGCGGTGCCACTTGGCGAAGTACGACTTGGCAGAGGCGGATGCAAGGTGCCGGTGAGACCGCGGTTGCGAAGTTCTGTGGAAACGCGTCCTGCGATCATATTACAAAGTTCGCCCACAACATCATCTAGGTCCATATCCTTGGGGACGTAATTACCTGAGTCGCCTAAAAGAGTCTGGGCCACCAACTGAGCGCCTGCGCTTGAAATGGTGAGAACCATTTTTCCTGAAGCACTCGAGCCAGTCCAAGCAACTGTGGCAATTCGAGGGGACGGGATTGGCAAATTCGAGGTTGGGCTAGGTTGAACCTCTCTTTTAAGTTGGGTTCGCCAAACCTCAGGGACTGATCGATCTGCGATCTCGACTAGTTCTTGTTGGGAAAGTGGGTTGGTCATTTGACTTTCGGATGGTTTAAGGCGTGAAGAATGGCAGCGGCCATATGAGGAAGAGTGACAACCCGATCGACGGCATTGAGTTTAATGGCTGCCTGAGGCATTCCGTAGACGATGCAGCTATCTTCGTGTTCGGCGAGGGTTGTGGCCCCAACCTCGTGGAGGGCAAGCATTCCTCGAGCTCCGTCAACGCCCATTCCCGTGAGTAAGGCGGCGACGGCATGATCTTTAGCGTGTTCGGCTCCTGAGCGGAAAAGAATATCCACAGCAGGCCGGCAATGGTGAACGGGTGGAGTTTGGGTGAGACGGACTTTGTATCCACGGCCTGACGGCAAAATGGCGAGATGAAAATCCCCAGGGGCGATAAGGCAGAGTCCTGGGTGTAGTTCCTGTCCTTGTTGGGCTTCGGCCACGTCATAGGGGCAGACCTCGTGGAGGCGCTCCGCCATCAAGCGGGAGAAGTTCTTTGGGATATGTTGGACGACGACGATGGGTGGGAGGCCATTGGGAAGCCTAGGAAGCATGTAGCGGAGAGCTTCGACGCCGCCTGTGGAAGCGCCGATCAGAATGATTTGCCGAGTTGAAAATGTTCCCGAGGGAAGAGCGGGAGATGCTGTGACAACAGGTTCTTCCTTTAACTTTGGTCGGTGCGATAGTGCGGCGGCTTTGACGTGATAGGCTAGTTGGTGGGCGAGTTCGCCAAGGCTTCGGCTGCCGTCTGGCTTGGCTAGAACATCGACTGCTCCTAGAGCAAGAGCTTCCATCGCCTTGGCAGATCCCGCTTGGGTGAGGGAACTAACCACGACAACTGGAATTGGATGATGCTGCATGAGAATCTTAAGAAAAGTGAGACCATCCATTCGAGGCATTTCCAAGTCCAGGGTGATCACATCGGGTGCTAGTTCTAAAATCTTTTCACGGGCTTCATAAGGATCAACGGCACCGCCGACGATCAGGAGTTCGGGGTCCTGTTTTAGAGCTTCACTAATAGCACGGCGGGCGAGAGCCGAGTCGTCGACGACCAGCACACGGATCTTTTTGCCTGTGCTCATGGTTTGTAGTAGACCCCTTGCTGGATCGATTCTAGGGAATGACGAATTCCGAAAAGACTTTCGGAATGGCCGACGATAAGATAACCACCTGAAACGAGCTGCTCAGTGAGCCGGGCGATGAGAGTGGCGCGGGATGGGGGATCAAAATAGATCATTACGTTTCGGCAGAAAATCACATGCTGTTGAGCAGGGATAGGGAACTCGGCTTGAAAGAGGTTGATACGATGAAAAAGAATATGTTCTTTAAGCTCCGCCTTTACGCGACAATCTCCTGCACGCGATCCTACCCCTTGTTGAAAATAGCGCTTCAAAAGGTCTGGTTCGACTGGCGCGACCGACTCCATTCGGTATATCCCATGTTGAGCCCGTGCGAGCATTCTTTTCGAAATATCGGAGGCAAAAATATTCCAGGAGATCGAGGGATAGGCCCGCAGGGCCTCGGCCAGAACAATAGCCAAGGTATAGGGCTCTTCACCCGAAGAGCAGGCAGCCGACCAGATTTTTAAAGGGGTCCCATCTTGGAGGAGGCGAGGGAGTAGCGCAGGAAGGGCTTTTCTTACCAGGAATGAAAAATGTTCAGGTTCTCGAAAAAACTTAGTGTGATTCGTGGAAATTAAGTCGACCAGATGCTCGATCTCTTCAGGACCCGCAACCGAATCAAGTAGTTGGCAATAGTCCTTGTAAGAGGGGAGCGCCAGATCTTTTAGACGATGGCGCAATCGATTTGCTAAAAGAGCCTGTTTGTCATCTCCCAGGCGAATTCGACTGTGTTGGTAAACAAGGTCGACCACAAAGCGATAGGCTTCCGGGGTCAAGACCGGCTCCAAAGGGCTTTCCATTGGATTGAGACGCCTTGAAGAGATCGAGTTCAGAAGTTGCGGAAATCGCGATCCTCATTGCCCGCTGGAGCGCGCCCATCCTCCGGCATGGGAATGGTGGATCGACTTTTATTTTTCGTGCCCCCAGAAGAGGCTCGGTTGGTATGGTGCCTCTCTTCCTCACGATGGGAAGAAGATCGGGATTGGGCTTTGGAGCTTTCTCTCTTACCGCCGACCAAACGACGGAGTTTTCCGACTAAGTCCTGCAAGGTTTCAGCTTGAGCGGAAAGTTCCTCAGCGGCACTGGCGCTTTCTTCAGCGCTTGAGGCATTGCTTTGCGTTACTTTTTCCATTTGGGCGATAGCACTATTTATCTGATCGATGCCTTGCGATTGTTCTCGGGCAGCGGTCGAGATATCCCCCACTAGAGTATCAGTGGAGGTGACTTTTTCTGATATCTGCTTGAGGGATTCGGCTACCTTCGAGGAATTTAAGGAGCCTTGGCGGCTATTGCAGATGGCGGCTTCGATTTTATTGGCCGTTTCCTTGGCAGCGGCAGCACTGCGTTGGGCTAGGGAGCGCACTTCATCGGCAACTACAGCAAATCCGGCGCCAGCTTCCCCAGCACGAGCCGCTTCGACCGCAGCATTCAGAGCAAGAATATTGGTTTGAAAGGCGATTTCATCAATATCTTTAACAATTTTTGCTACTTCGGCACTTGAAGAATCAATTGCGGCCATAGCGATTATCATCTCGTTCATGTTTTTGGAGCCAGCCTCAGCGAAAGTGCGTGAATCGGAAGCTAATGATTTTGCCTTTTGGGCATTCTCGGAGGTGGCTCGAATCATGCTCGTCATCTCTTCTAGGGAAGCGCTGGTTTCCTCGACGGAGGAGGCCTGTTCGCTTGCGCCGGAAGAGAGGGTTTGGCTGGCCATGGAAACTTGTCGTGCCGCAGCAGAGGTTTGGAGAGCCCCATGGTCTAAGTTGATAGCGAGATCACGGAGAATCCGGTTGGTGGAGATGGAAATTGCCCAAGCTATTCCTGCGGCGAGAAGTAGGGCAGAGATAAGTATTATTCTAACCCAGTGAACCGCTGCCTCCGCCGTTATTTTGCCTTCGGTAGCGTGTGTCTC